>JAGPUY010000460.1 GCA_018067265.1 Oceanihabitans sp.
CAGATGAAAGAGATGCAGAGGAAGAAATTTACCTTAATGAGGATGGTGTTTATACCACAACGCAACAAACAGATGCCTATACAAGAATGGGTGAAATTGATCAAGAACGTTATAAGTGGTTAGAATTTTACAAAATAAAATTCAAAGCAGATTGGTACACTAAAGTGGTAGGTAAATTAGTATTACGCCCAAGTTTAGAATTTGGTTTCTTAGGAGCGTATAACAATGATAGAGGAGTTATTCCTTTCGAACGTTTCTTCGTTGGTGGTGATGGTTTAGGAAGTTATAGTTTAGATGGTAGAGAGTCTGTAGCATTACGTGGTTATGAAAACCAATCTTTACAGCCAGTAGATGACGATGGAAATGTAACCAATGATGGGGGTTCTATTTATAATAAATTCTCATTAGAGTTACGTTACCCAATTACATTAAAACCATCTGCAAAAATTTATATGCTAGGTTTTCTTGAAGGTGGTGTCTCTTATAATGACTTTAAAGATTACAACCCTTTTGATCTTAAAAGGTCTGCTGGTTTAGGTTTACGTTTATTTATGCCTGCTTTTGGTTTATTAGGAATTGATTTCGGTTACGGATTTGATACGGTTCCAGGGCAAGGAAATCAGGTAAGTGGATGGCAAACACACTTTATAATTGGACAACAATTTTAATTATAAAAAATTTTGGCACGATATTTTCTATTAACATTTTGATTATTTAAAAGAAGAATTAAAATTTTTAAAGTTAAAATTCGTTAATTTTGAAAAGCTTAATTCTAAAAGTGACAGAAATCCATAAATAATCATCTGTCCTTTTTTAGAATTTATAAGGCCTATAAATTATAAAATATAAAACAGATGAAATTAAAAGTTCTTTTTTTACTGGCAATTGTATTCATGCTTAGCATATCTACTACTCAAGCACAACGAGGTGTACGAATAGGTTATATTGACACCGAGTACATTTTAGAAAACATACCAGAATACCAAGAAGCAACAACGCAATTGGAAGGTAAAGTTCAAAAATGGAAAACGGAAATAGATTCTCGTTTAGGTGTTATAGAACAAAAACGAAAAGATTTAAGTAACGAGAAAACCCTTTTAACTAGTGAACTGGTTAAAGAGCGTGAAGAAGATATTAATTTTGAAGAACTTGAAATATTAGAATACCAACAAAATAGATTTGGTCCTACTGGAGATTTAATGATTCAGAAAAGACAATTAATTCAACCAATACAAGATCAAATATTTGCAGCGGTACAAGATATAGCATCCACTAAAAAGTATGATTTTATATTTGACAAGTCTGCAGATGTAGTCATGTTGTATTCGGCAGATAGATTTGATATTAGTGAACAAGTGATACGCGCTATTGTACGTACCTCTAAACGGGATCAAGCAAATTCTAAGCAAGAAAGAAAAAATGCGAAAGAAGAAGAAGTTGTACCAGAAGTAAACGAAACGTTAGATGCTAGAAAACAAGCACTAGAAGATAAAAAAGCAACTCGTGCTGCAGAGGCAGAACAACGTAGAAAAGAAATACTCGAAGCACGTGAAGCTAAAAAAGAAGCAGCACAACAAAGAAGAGACAGTATTGTTGAATCTAGAAAGCAATTAAAAGAAGGCACGGTTAACAAAACAAATGATGATGCCGCAGATGACAACGAAGAAACGAAAGAATCGGATAGTAAAAACGATACTAAAACAACAGATAGTAACGAAGATACAACCAGAGAAGATGCTGCTGCCAAAAAACTAAGTGAAAGAGAAGCACGCAAACAAGCACTAGAAGAAAGAAAAAAGAAAATATTAGAAGTGCGTAAAAAAGCAAAAGAAGAACGCGAAAACAATAATGCCAACGACGGCGAAGCAGAAGATAATTAACAATTCATAACACACATTAAACTATTACAAATGAAACAAATTAAAACCCTTTTATTAGCAGCAACATTATTTATTGCAGGAACTAGCTTTATGCAAGCTCAAACTAAAGTTGCACATATAAACACACAAGATCTTATTGCGGCTATGCCTGCAATGAAAACTGCGCAAGGAGAAATGGACAAATTAGGTAAAACCTATGAGGCAGACATTAAAGCAATGGCTACAGAGTACCAAAGCAAAATGAAATTATACGATGCCGAAGCTTCTACTAAAACAGCAGAAGAAAATCAAAAACGTATGGTAGAGGTGCAAACAATGCAACAAAACATACAACAATACCAAGGTCAAGCACAACAAGACATGCAAGAGAAAGAATTAGCTTTATTAAAGCCAATTACGGAAAAAGCAAAAGCGGCTATTTTAAAAGTAGCTAGAGCACAAGGTTTTGCTTATGTGTTAGACTCTACTCAAGGTGGTGGCGTTATTATGGCAGATGGTAAAGACTTACTTGCAGATGTTAAAAAAGAATTAGGATTCTAATATACATTTACAATAACTTAAAGAAAGCTACCTTTAAAAAGGTGGCTTTTTTTATTTATAAAGCTTTCCTAAAAATGAATATTATTTCTTTACTTTTATAACCCGTACAAATATGTCTATGCGTAAACAACCTATTGGTATTTTTGATTCTGGTGTTGGTGGTACTTCTATCTGGAGAGCGCTTAACGCATTACTTCCGCATGAGCATACTATTTATTTAGCAGATAGTAAATATGCTCCTTATGGAAATAAAAGCAATGAAGAGATTCTTGTATTAAGTAAAAAAAACACAGAGTTATTAATAAATAAAGGTTGCAAACTCATTGTTGTAGCTTGCAATACAGCAACTACAAACGCTATTCACCATTTGCGAGAACATTACAACGTGCCTTTCATTGGTATTGAGCCAGCCATTAAACCTGCGGCTTTAAACACCAAGACAAAAGCGGTTGGTATTCTTGCTACTAAAGGAACCTTATCTAGCGAATTGTTTCATAAAACAACCGATTTATTTACCAATGATATTCAGGTTATAGAACAAGTTGGAGAAGGTATTGTTCCTTTAATTGAAAGTGGCAATATTGCATCTACAGAGATGAAAACCTTATTACAATTGTACTTAAAACCAATGCTGGATGCCAATATAGATTACCTAGTTTTGGGCTGTACACACTATCCGTATTTAGTGCCGCAGTTATTAGAAATACTACCGAGCCATGTAAAAATTATAGATTCTGGCGAAGCGGTTGCTAAACAAACAAAAGCGGTGTTAAGACAACACGAGCTTTTAAATAATGCGACCAACAAACCTACCTTACAATTTTATTCTAACGGAAACCCAAAAGTGATGACGCAACTTTTAGGGGAAGGTTTTGATGTGGATTATTTAGATTTCTAAATATATTCTGTTTTACAATTGATGTTCTATTTGCGCTAGGGATTACTCATCGGTTATACTTTTAAATAATCAAATAGTGAATGCTATGCATTTGCAGTACCATCCTTTTTTGTGTTAGCGATAGTAGCGTTATCCTTTTTGGCACAAAAAGATTTAAGCGTATAGCGCGACCCTTTGGGTAACACCATAAAAAAACAAAGGAAACAGCATGACATTTTATCAAGTGTTTCCTTTGCAAGTCGTATTCCTATTTTGGCATTATCCAATCCAGTATTATGAGTATGTTCTCAGCCACTAATGTAAGTTTAGGCACCTCAATACAACAGATTAAATATAGCAATTATTTTCTACTTAAACAACTGTCTTACTGCATTTTAAGGGTTTATTCTTTAAACCAACTAGAATATTTCACATAGTTTTCTGCAATGCGATTAATCTCCCCATGAATTAACTCTTTGCTAATATCTTTTACCTTTTTCGCTGGAACTCCGGCGTAAATGCTTCCTGCCTCCACTCTAGTGTTTGCTGTTACTACTGCTCCCGCCGCAACGATACTATTGCTTTCTATCACGCAATCGTCCATTACAATGCTTCCCATGCCTATTAAAACATTATCGTGAATAGTACAACCATGCACAATCGCATTATGTCCTATAGAAACGTTGTTCCCTATCGTTGTTGGCGATTTTTGATAGGTGGCATGTATTACTGCACCATCTTGTATGTTTACCTTATTTCCCATTTTAATAAAGTGTACATCGCCACGAATGACTGCGTTAAACCACACGCTACATTGGCTTCCAAAACTTACTTCGCCAACGATAGTTGCATTTTCTGCTACGAAGCAGTCTTCTGGTATTTGTGGATGTTTGTTGTTTACTGGTAGTATTACTGGCATCTTTAATTGCTTTATGTTAGTTTCCTTTTGGTATTAGAGATTTCTCGACATGCTCGAAATGACAATGGCTCTGTTATTTAAATCCTTGCTTCACTCGAATGCTTTAGATCTTCTTAATCTGAAATATTTTCATTCTATTACTGAGATTCCTGCCTAGCGCAGGAATGCATTACTTAAAATACGCAAGCAAATCGGATTTTCGTGATGCAGAAACCAAAATTTCTTTTCCGCTACTTAATACTACATGCCCACCTTTTCCTTTTACATATTTGGTAATTTCGTTGACGTTTACCAAATAGCTTTTATGCACTCTAGCAAAACCAGAACCGTTTAATGCCTCTTCAAAGTATTTTAAAGTTTTGCTTACTAGTTTCTTTTTATTGGTGTTTAAATATATTTCGGTGTAATTATCATCTGCTTTGCAATACAAAATGTTTGCGGTTTCTAACACTTCAAACCCATCTTGTTGCGGAATGGTTATTTTCCCATTTACCGTATTTGTTTTTGGTACTAGAATGGCATCTTGCAAAGCATCTTCTTTGGTTTTAATTTCTACCACATAGTCTACGGCTTTAATAAGTTCATCAATAGAAATTGGTTTCATCAAATAATAGCTTGCATGTGCATTTAACGCATCTATGGCATACTGATTATATGCAGTCACAAAAACGGTTTCAAAGGTGCTATCGCCCACTTTATCTAGTAAATCGAATGCATTACCATAAGGCATTTCTACATCTAAAAAAACAAGATCTAAATCGTTGTTTCGTATCAACACCAAAGCTTCTTCTACATTTGCAGCTTCGCCTAGAATATTTACATTCGGACAATATTTAGCCAGATAGTTTTTTAAAATATCTCTGCTCGTTTTTTCATCTTCTACTAGTATAGCGTTTAGTTTCATATTAATTAGGCAAAAGGTTTTAGGCATTAGGCAAAAGCTGCCATTCATGCACTTCTTTTAGTAAATTTCTTTAGATATGGAAACAAGTTCCGTATGACAAATATGGTTGCATCAACAATCGCAAATCTTCCATCGTTAATCCTTTTTTAACGTTACTACCACTCGAGTTCCTTTGTCTCCCTCCGGTTGATAATCGGCAATAAAAACATCAACTTTGTCTTTATACATTTCGTTTAAAATGGCAACACGCTTTTTAATGTTATTCATGCCTTGCGAGTTTTGCTTTTTCTGATTTTCCGTTTTTAGGCTTTTGGACTTTTCTCTTCCTATGCCATCATCGCTAATGGCAATGATAACTTCATCTGTACTCCTTTGAGAGATATTAATTTCTAGCTTTCCTTTTTCTTCTTTATAGCGTAAGCCATGCCAAACCGCATTTTCGATATAGGGTTGTAAAAGCATTGGCGGAATTTGAAATTCGTTAATAGCAACGTTTTCATCTACAGTAATACTATAATCAAACTTATCTTTAAATCTAAAATGTTCTAACTGTGTATAGAGTTCTAATAAATCTACTTCTTTTTGTAGCGGAATAAAATCCTGCTCGCTATTTTCTAGAACTGCTCGCATGAGTTGGGAAAAATCGGAAAGATATCTATTTGCAGTACGTTCATCATTGGATGCTATAAAACTATTTACAGAGTTTAATGCATTAAAAATAAAATGCGGATTCATTTGGCTTCGCAGTGATTTTAAAGCCAGTAGATTGTTAGCCAGTTTTTGTTGCTTGATATATTTATACATTAAATACGCTGTGACCAATAACAAAAGTACACCTCCAAAAAGAGAGTAAATAATAAGCTTTTGTCGTTTACTTTGTTCTATAGAAAGTTGGTAATTACTCTGTGTTAATGCGCGATCACTTTCTAAACTTGTAATTCTATTTTGCTTTTCGGTAATGTTTTTATTAAATCTTGCAGCTTGCGTAATTTCCTGTTCCATTTTAACATATAAAGCATCTACCGTTTCTTGGTAGGTTTTATAGGCTTCTAATGCTTCCACGGAATTACCAGCGTCTCTATAGGTTTCCGACAATTTACGGACCGCATCCTTTTTCACCAATAAATCTTCTTTGCTTTCTGCTTCAGCAATACTTTTCTCTAAATAAGGAACTGCATTTACATAATCTTTTTGTTGGTAATATGCATTTCCAATTTTATAGTTTTGCTTTTGTAAGGTTAATGCGCTTTCATTATCGATGATAGTATCGGTTTGTAATTCTGAGATTTCTTCAATGGCTTCTTTACGTAACTGAATTTCATCTTCATAAGCCATATTATCATTCTGAAAATCGGCAACCTTCACTTTCTCTTCTACCGCTCTTTTTTTATTCTCTTGCGAAGCTAAGTCCAGAGAATTTTTAAAATAGGTATTTGCTTCCGTTAACTTTCCACTTTCATTATAGGCTTCACCAATTTTTGAATTTAAGTCCGTAATTTTCGGTTTAATAAGATGTTTTTCAGCGATAGCAAGTCCTTTTTTGTAGTTAGAAATTGCGATATCTAATTGTACAATTTTCTTGTATACATCTCCTAAACCTTCATAATAAACCGTTTTTTGATAGTTAGAAAGACTAGCATCATTTATATTTTGATACGCCTGTAAACTTTCCTGGTAGTCTTTATTTTTATAATATGCTTTTGCTAACTTTAAATGTACTTCGTTTAGGGTATTATTCTGAAGGCTAATTTTGTAATTTGAAATCGCTAAATCATACTGTTTCCAATGCATATACACATCCGCAAGAATCTCATAAGCTTCTGCATTTTGTTTGGTAGAATTACTTTGGGATAACGCTTCGGTTATAAACTGAATACTTTTTTCTGCATCCGTTTTTAAATACGTATCTGCCGAATCTATAATACGATGAAACGGCATAGCTATTTTTCGTTTATAAACACCTTCATCTTGATCGGTTTCTGCTTTTACCTCAACGGTTATTCTTTCATCATCCTTAATGGTATAATACACCGTTTTAATGCCTTTATGCGCAATGGTTAATTCATCTCCTTTTTTGGCTTGAATTCTAAAATCTCCTGAAAGATTAGAAGTCGTGTATGCGCCTCCATTTACAGAGATTTGCACATTAGTAATTGGTTTGCGCGTTTCGCTTTCTACTACCGAACCTTTTACTACAAAGCTAGCGTCTTCTTCATCCCTTTCCATTTCCGCATTTTGTTGTGCGAACAGACCGCCTGTAAAAAACAGAAAGCTTAAGAGGAGTATGTATTTTATGATGTGTTTCATTAGATATGATTACAAAGTATAAACTTACATACTTTAATTTACACTTAAAAACTACAACAAGTGTCTTTTTCGTTTTTTTACTCCTTAAAAGTTACGTTCCCTAAGTATAAAAAAGGCTTTACGCATCCATTTAACCATTTCACGCATTGGCGGTTTTTCTATAAAAACTTTGGTAATAAGTTTACTAAGAATTTAAAAACAACTCATGAAAAAGCTACTAATTACCTCTTTAATTATTTTATACACGGTCTCCAACTTTGCACAAATAAAAGGGAATGCCATTTCCATCTCTAGACAAAACATTGCATCTAAAAGTTTAGGAAATGGGTATGTCTACGGAAATAACACCAATAAATTTCAACCTAAAAACTTAATACCAAACCCAACAATTACTTTAGATGTAAAAGCTTTAAGTAATATTGTCGCTAGTTCTTACACAGCTGTTTTCAACATTACACAAATAGGAGAAACCTCGGAAGAAACCAATAACTTAATAAAAGAACGTACGCAGAAACTGAGAAACGACTTAGCTTCTAAAGGGATCACTACAAACGATTTTGTTATCGACGTAATCTCCTTTGTTCCTGTTTACGAAACGATTGTTGAAAAAAAATTATTCAGCAAAACCTATGTCGAAGTACCTAAAGGATTTGAGTTACAGCAAAATATTCATATTCGGTTTACTAAAGTCGAGCAATTTGAAAACATTCTAGCGGCTTGTGCAAACAATGAAATCTATAATCTGGTTAAAGTCGATTATTTTATAGATAACCTTCAAGAAGTATATAAAACCCTTCGTATAGAAATCTTAAAAGAATTAAAAGAAAAACAAGCATTCTATAAAAACTTGGGTTTCGACTTAACGCAATACACGCCAATTATTGCAGACAATAAGTATTGTTATTTCCCTAGAGACTTCTACAAAAACTACCAAGCATTTAATAGCATTTCTATGGAAGCTTTAAAGAAAAACAAAGGTGTTTATGAGGTAAAAAAACAAACATCTTATTACTACGATCCTATTTCTTATAGCCATTACGATGTGGTTATAAACCCTTCGATTG
>JAGPUY010000463.1 GCA_018067265.1 Oceanihabitans sp.
CAATCCTTCTAATACTTCCCAACGTACGCGATTCCAAGATAAATAATCGTGTGTAGCAAACACCGAAAACCAAGTTAACGCTCCTAAAAACAGCATTGCAAAATATTTAGAGATTCTGCTAATATCTAGTTTCTTGTCTGCAAACAAAAACACAATAGTCACTGGGAATAACGGTAATAAATACCTATCATAAACGCCAACAATTAAGAAAGGACTTAAGTACACCACTAAAAACACAAAAGCAAATATAACCATTGGTGAAATTGCTTTTTTAGAGAACACAGCAAGGACCATTATTCTAGCTTTTAACCATAAAGCTGCACTGGAGAAAACACCAATTACAGTAACGATTAGCCAAAACAGATATGGTGCTTTATTAGATGGTGCTTCCGTAAAACTACTAGTTCCATCGACGATTAAAGTTGTTGGACCCACACCAAAATCAATCCAAATATTATCTAAACTAGGAAGCACTTTCTTCATTTTAACAATAAAGATCATGACTAAAACAGTCCAAATAGCAACTCCTATTTTTGATCCTCTAAATGGATTTTTCTTTATATAAAGTATATATATTGGCGCCATTAAAAACCCCAAATACCCCATACTGGTAAGAAAGTAGGTGACTATGAGTTTAATTAATTGGAAGTTAATGTTTTTAAGGCTTGTTATTAATACGTTAAACTTAGAGTTATATCGTTCTTGCAACAAACCATTTGTTTCCATAAACCAGGAAAATAATACCGAAAAAACAAGCACGAAGAACAATGGTACAAATGCCTTCACTCCATTATTGAGCGTTCGTTTTTTGGATAAAATAACCGTTAATAACCATACTACAGGAAATACGATTGCTAACTGGCGAATTAAAAATGCCCAGACACAAAAAAATAATGCCCATAAAATAGGCTGCCAACTATCTGTTTTTAGTGCTTTACTAAAAAAGTAAAGGATCCAGATGCTTAGGCAGTAAAAAGGAACATCTGTCATAAATGAAAAAGAAAGAGACAGAAAAATAGGATTCACCATACATAATATGGCACCAAGTAATGCCAAGAAACGAGGAACATTAGCTAGTTTACAAAGTTGGTAAACGCCTAATATGGTTGCCAATCCCATAACTAAGGTAGAAAAGCGTAATACTGTAAATGAAAAGCCAAAAATTTTAGTAAACAAGTAGCCCCAATACACATGACTTACTAAAGTCATCTCTCCCCAATTATACAGTTTTAAATAACCATCTTCATATAGCGTTTTTACCGATTTCCCATAGCACCAATCGTCATTCAACGGAAAATCGCCTATCGGATTTACGAATAAAATCAGCACTAACCATAACAGCATTAACCCTAATAGATCTTGGTATTTTTTTATAAATATCATTTGCTATTATAGTAGGTGAAATACGATTGAATTTCTTGTTTGGCAAAAGCATTTCCAGCTTCGCTCCAATGGCCATCACAAGGTAAAAATAGTCCTTCACAGGCTTCCATTGTGAAATTATTGGTTCGTGGTAATAGATCTAAGTATTCTACTCCAATACGATCACAAACAGTTTTTAAATCTTTTCCTAAAGGATTTTTTTTATGTTCTCGATAGGCTTCAATTTCTTTATATATAGGAATACTATATACCAGCATCGGTCGATCTCCAGCTAATTTTTTAATTTCCTCTAAAGCATAACGCATTCTATTCCATTGCTTTGTGGAATAGTTAAAATAACTAGGCACTTTAGATGCGTCTAAATGTTTATCCTTAGGAATGGTTTGTACCCTTTTTAAAGCGCGCACATAGCGATACATATTATACGAATAGCTAAAGTTCTTTAAGATTCTACCTTTAAGGCTTTGCTTTCTTGGTATGGCTTTAGATTTGGATAAACTATCGGCATGATACACCAATTTATAATTAGGATATTCCCCATCAAAAAAAGGTTGATACCGATCACCACCAACCTGTAAATTAATTTCGTAGTCATCATCAATAAAATCATTCGCTGGCAATATGCCTACTAAAACAGCTTCATGCGTGTATTTGCTTGCTACCGTTTTATACATCATATAATATTGGGTAGGACCAAAATTTCCTGCCATACCATAATTAAGGTGTGGTATATTGGTTTCTGTTTGTAATAAGTTTGTTAAACGATCTTCTAGATGAACACCAATACCTTCGGTAAACGAATCTCCTAAGGCCACTACTCGATGTGATGTAGTATTTACTTTACGCTCTTGATCTCGAAAACCCCTAGAATTAGACTCATATACTACGTCAAAGCAATATTTTTTTTGTCGATACACATCATTTGGTAAGTGGCTTGTCCCAAAATCGGGATTCAAATCGAACCAAAAACTGTGTGTGTTTTGTAAGGTATATGTAGGTAGTTCTATTTTAATTTCTGCAACACGAACATAGATTGCTAAAGCAATTTCGAGCATTACAAATGTAATCCCGAAAATAAGACTTAGTTTTAAAATTGGTTTGAAAATGTATTTTTTAAACAAAATAGCGATGGATAAAATCTAATGATGAAAACAAATATAACAGTCTCTAAAATAACATT
>JAGPUY010000464.1 GCA_018067265.1 Oceanihabitans sp.
ATGAATTTCATGTCCCCAATAATCTCATACGTTCTAGCTTTTAAAACCCTATCTTCCGTTTTTGTTCTTAAAGACTTATTGTAGTAGGCAAGCGCTAAAGAATCGGATTCATTATTTAAATGATACTCTGCTATTTGATGATAAATCTTATCTAAATAAGGTCTGTTTTCGCGATTTTCTTCTAAATCGGTAAGTAATTCTAGGAACTCCAATTTGTTCCCTTCGTTATAGTCAAAGTTTTTTGCTTTTTCAATATGTGCACTAATAAGGTACATTCTTGGCGTGCTTCGGTTTAAATCTATAACTCTATCAAAGGCAATGTTTGCGCTATCTTTATCTCCTAAAGCATTGTATAATTGACCTTGTATAAAACGATATCTTCCGCGTTCATCATTACTTTTTGTAGCATTAGATGCAATATCTATTTGGGTTAATGCGCTATCTAAAGATTTGGTGTTTATGTAGGCTTGTGCAAGAATGGAAGTTGCATCTGCTAAGTCTTGATCTTCTAATTCTTCTTGATCTAAAAGACGTTTTAAGTTTTTAATAGCAAGCTCTTCATTTTCTAAACGAATATTAGATTTTTCTCTCCAAATTTTAGCTTGGTTAATCTTATTACTCGCTGGATATTTGTATAAAATATAATTAAAAGATTCTAAGGAAGGAACAAAACGCTGATCAAAATAACGCGCTTTTCCCAGAAGTAAATAGGCTTCATCTATTTGATAATTATATTCTTTTCCTTGAATATTCATACCGTGTTTCTGAATGGCTTTTACCGCTTTTTCTTCTGCTCTACTAAAACTTTCGTTTTTGTTTTGACCAGGAAGCGTCACTTCTTCAAAAACTTGCATGCGCTCTATTGGAAGGATTTCCCAATAATTATCGGTATAACCTTGGTTCAGGTTTTCTCTTCCTTCTTCTAAGGCATTGTAACCGTTAAAAAGCGTATTATCTCGTGCGGACAATGCGTGATAATTTCTACTAATAAAAGTGTTCTTTTTTCTAGAACAACTGGTTATTAAAGTTACAGAAACTAAAAGGACTAATATAATTTTGTAAGATGTTTTCAAAAGCTGTGTATTTAACTCAAATAAATAACTGTAAACTCAAGCATATATTATAAATAGCATCCCTAATTTTAAATTAGAAAGGATATAAAAACCGCCTAAGCACGTAAAAATACGTATCTTTTTTAATTAAGCTATAAAAACGCAGTGTTTTTAGATTATTTCTGTTCCTGCAAAATGTGCTTCCAGCTCTTTTAGAGTTGCTTGACTAGTTACAATATCTTTAACCACTTCTCCTTTTTCAAGCACAACAATACGCTCACAAACATCTGTAATATGCATTAAATCGTGACTAGAAATAAGCACGGTTACGCCTTGCTCTTGCGCCAAATCTTTTACTATTTGCTTTAATTTTATTTGCGTCGTTGGATCTAGATTAGCAAAAGGCTCATCTAATATAATTACTTCTGGATTCCCTATAAGTGCCGCAACGATTCCTGCTTTCTTTTGGTTTCCTTTACTTAGATCCCGTAGATATTTTTTCTGTCCAAGAATTTCACCGTGAAAAAAGTCTTCAAAAGTAGCAACTAACGCATCTACATCTGCTTTGTTTTGCCCACGAAGTTCTCCAATAAAATAAAAGTATTCTTCAGCAGTTAGGTAACCAATTAAAAAACTTTCGTCTATAAATGAAGCTGTAAATGGTTTCCAATCTTCACTAAGGTTTACCTGAATATTATTATTTTTAATAGATCCTGTTGTTGGCTGTATTAAATCTAAAAGCAAACTAAAATAAGTCGTTTTTCCTGCACCATTATTACCGACTAAACCAAAGCTTTGTCCTTTAGGGATTTCTAAACTCTCTATATTTAAAACCTGATTTGCGTTATATTTTTTGGTAAGGTTTGTTGTAGTTATCATGTTTTTATATTTTAGTTATCTTGATCAAAAGCATCGATCATTTTATATTTGGAAGCTAAATATCTGTTGGTTATAAACTTCATTATTTTTTGATGGAAAATAATTCCTATTACTCCTAAAAGAATAAGTACTAGAATGCCTATTTCGAAATTGAAAGCGAAATTAAAAATGGCAAATATTCCCATTGGTAAAAGCATTAACGGCAAACCAATAATCCATTGTACAGCACCTGTACCTTGAAAGTTAAACGCAGCTCTTTGGCTTAAGTCTATTTTTTTTCTATTAAAAGAACCACCCAACAAAATGACATAGGTATTCACACCAATATTATAAACGGCTGCTGCAAAATGCGCTAATAAAATTTTCCAACCAAAGTACACGTAAGGAATACTCAACACAAATAAAATAATAACACTTAGAGTCATTAAAGTGTATTTCGATTTTAAGTATTGTTTGTATTTAATATTTTGACTCATTAGCATTTTGTAGTAGCCACTATCCCAAGCAGGAATGAATTGTCCGAAATTGATAAGAAAAATTCCAGTTACAAAAATACCAACAAATGCAAACAAGAATTCTTTGTCTTGATACATCGGATTTGGATAAAAGAACAAACCATATAAAAGACCAAAAAAGACCATCCAAACTGCTGATTTTGGTCGTTTATTACGCCAAAGCAATTTTAAATCTAATTGCATAAAAGGCGCAATATCTCCAAACTTTTTAGTCCATTCGAAACTGGAAGCGTTTACCGCTTCTGCTTTGGTTTTTAAGGAGCTATCTAAAAATAATTTTTCACGAAGAATTTTAAAGTTATAGAAGTATAAACCAACTAAAACAAGTATTGGCACTATTAACAATAAAGGATTATTAGAAACAGCCTGAATACCAACAGATAAAGCTTCGGCAATATTAATTATTTTAAAATGGTTTAATGCAAAAAGAGAACCTGCAAAAAGTATAATGGGTAAAAAAGATAATTCTGTTTTTGCGGATAAGCTTTCAATAATAAAATTTAAGAAATTATTTATAAGTGTAATTAACACGATGGTAAGCATCCAAACTAAAACAACAGAAACGTTATAGTCTTTTAAGATAAGTGTAATACCAAATGGTACTATTGCAAATAAAGGCAAGAAATTAAAAAAGGACAATGCTGATTTACCTAATACGAAGTTAACCACTTTACTTCGTTTTATAGGAAGCGTAAGTAATGGTTTCACACTCATTACTGGTAATTTCTGGAAGAAAAATCGGATCACTAAATCGCCTAAAATCCAAAAGAAAATAAATCCATTAAACATTACAAAAGGATCACTTTCTGGAAACACTTTTTTAAGTAGCGGATACATTGCAATTCCCACGATTAAAAACATGGCAACAAAATATAGGGCAAAAAAGGCCATTACTATTTTTAGCGCGACACTTTTACCAAAACTTGCCGATCTAGTAAATTGTTTCCACTCTAAATCTAAAAAACGTTTTATCATAATGGTTGGGTTTTAAACATTAGTAATATTAAAACCCTTTTTGTTACAAACAAAATGTAATTACTGTTTTTGTTTCTTATTTTTACAAAAAATAATAATATGTCGCAATTTCATAAATTAACCATTAAAGATATCCACAGAGAAACTGAAAAATCAGTAACGATAACCTTTAATGTACCTGAAAACTTAAAAGAGAATTTTGCTTTTCAAGCAGGACAATATATTACGGTAAAAACCACTATTAATGGTAATGAAGTAAGACGTGATTACTCTTTATGTTCTTCACCAAAGAGTGGCGAATTAAAAGTTGCTGTAAAAGAAGTAGAAGGTGGTACATTTTCTGCCTATGCAAATAACACGTTAAAAGTCGGAGATATTTTAGAAGTAGCATCACCAAAAGGAAGGTTTGTATTTACACCTAACGACTCTAAAACTAAAAATATAGCTGCATTTGCTGCAGGAAGCGGAATTACTCCGGTTTTAAGTATTATAAAATGTGCTTTAGAAGAAGAAGTATATAGTAAAGTAATTCTAGTTTACGGAAACAAAACCACTAAAGACACCATGTTTTTAGATGAGTTATTAGCCTTACATCATAATTACAAAGAGCGTTTTTCTATTCAATTTGTGTTTAGTCAAGAAGATGAAGACGATGCTATTTTTGGTAGAATTGAAAAAAGCACTGTGAATTATGTAATGAAAAACAAGCATAAACATATGGATGTAGATGCTTTTTATCTTTGTGGTCCAGAAACCATGATTCATACGGTTAAAGATGTTTTAACAGGACATGAAATACCGCAAGACAGAATTCATTTCGAGCTTTTTAAAGCTGCAAAAGCAACTCCTATAAATGAAGATGCTGTAGAAGGCGAAACCGAAATAACGATTACTGTAGATGATGAAGTAACCACATTTACTATGTCGAAAAAACAATCTATTCTTGAAGCTGCATTAGACAAAGATTTAGATGCTCCTTATTCTTGCCAAGGCGGAATTTGTAGTAGTTGTATTGCTAGAATTACAGAAGGTGAAGCCAAAATGAGGCAAAACAATATTTTAACAGAAAGCGAATTGGCGGAAGGTTTAATTTTAACCTGTCAAGCGCATCCAACTACCTCTAAAATTATTGTGGATTACGATGATGTATAAACCACAAAAAAATATTTAAAATCATTCTTGTGACAACATTTTATCGATGAAAATTTGTTTTTAGCTTAAAAAATATACACTTTAACGATTATTTTATCTTTTCCTAGAGGTTAATTTTTTTTAAAAAATAAACGAAATATATTCGTTACAGTTTTAAACGATAAATGATAATAGTTAGGGATTATTTATTTTATGGTAAGTTTAAAATAAACCCTACTCTTTGGAGTAGGGTTTTCCATTTTAGGATCTATAATTCTAGACAACAATACCTTATAGCTTTAAATTACAGCTTGAATTGTATCTATAACTTTTTGTGGAGAAACACTTTTTGAAGCATCTTGGTAGCCTTCAGGAAACGTATTTCCATAAATAGAAGTTGGTATTAAAGGAAACTGTTTTCTATCTGCCAAAAGTGTATAATTTTCTGGTTGATTAAAAGGTGCGAAACCAGCAAAAGGATGTGTAACTCCCCAAATAGTAACTGCTTTTTTGCCTAGCATTGCTGCAATGTGCGCATTACCAGAATCCATAGACAACATGACATCTAAATTAGAAATAACGTCTAATTCTTCGTTTAAACTTAATTGTCCTGCTAAATTAACTACGTTCTCGTTTATCACTAAACCTTGTAGTTCTTGTATATCTTGCTTTCCTCCAAAGAGAAAAACAGTATGTGCTTTAGAAAGCGCTTCAATGACAACTTGCATAGCATCTAAAGGATACATTTTACTTTTAAAGGCTGCCAAAGGAGCAATACCTATCCACTTTTTTGTTTTATCTCCTGTTTTGGAAAGTGTCTTTTTTTGAAGCGAAACTATTTCCGGAAAAGTTGGATTACTTAAATCTAGAGGCAACCCAAGTGCTTTAAAAACATCTGCATAGCGTTCCTGAGATGTTTTTAGCTGTTTAAAATGGGTACCAGAAACCAATGCTTTTTTTTCTGCTCTACCTTTATCTATTTGCATGTACTTTCTTCCGAAGAAAAAGACTTTCAGAATCTTAGTACGCAACACATTATGCAAATCTGCAACGGCATCCACATGTAATTTTTTTAATTCTTTGGAAAGTTTAAAAAGTCCGAAAACGCCTTTATGCTTTCCTTTTAAATCTATGGGATAAACGGTAACGTTGTCTAAATCTCTAAAAAAAGGAGTAAAAAATGCACGAGTCAAAACGGTAATTTTCACTTCTGGATGCTGTTGGGTTAGCGCTCTTAAAACAGGAACCGTCATCGCAACGTCTCCCATTGCCGAAAGCCGGATAACTAATATGTGTTTTTGTGTATTCATAAAACCTTTCCGTCTTTCAATTTTTTAATAAATTGAAATCCATCTTTCCTTAAAAAAAGGAAAGGAGTTTCTTGTAATGAAAAATGGTGTGTTACTTCTGTGAACGTAAAACAGGATTAAGCTCATCATCATTATACATTTTCATTTGCTTATATACTTTCATGTATTTATCTCCATTTTCGATGTCTTTTAACAAGGTATCTATTGCTGTTGATAAATCGACACGTTGTTCTAATAAGATGTCTAATTTCTTTTGACAAGCAGCCTTGTGAGCATCTGTTGCATTGCTACGCGTTGCTTCTTCTTGCATGTGGTATACTTTTAAAGCTAGAATAGATAATCTATCTACTCCCCAAGCAGGACTTTCTGTATTAATTGTAGCATTCTCTTTTACAGAAACATTTTTGTTTTTTTCTAAAAAATAGCTATCAATATACTCCACCATATCGGTTCTGTCTTGGTTAGAAGCATCTATTTGACGCTTTAATGCTAAAGCAGCAACAGGATCTATTTGTGGATCTCTAATAATGTCTTCATAATGCCATTGCACCGTATCTATCCAACATTTTCTGTATAATAAATGTTCTAATACATTCGTTTCTTTATTATAAATGTTAGTGAAAGGTTGGTCTACAGTATTTAAAACGTGATAGGTATTAATTACGTCTTGAAATATTTTATTGGCTTTTTCTGAAAACATATTTTAATTTATTTGATTACAAATATACATTAATGAAACCAAAAAAGCCGCTTAAAGCGGCTTTTTGGAATCAAACTAGATTAGTTTAATTATTGTTTAACAAATCTTTTAACGATTGTTTTATTATCACTAGTTGAAATTTTTGCAAGATATAATCCAGCGCTTAATTGTTCTAAATTAAGTTTCACTTCACTTAAATTAGATTCTTTACTATAATCTTTAGTCATAATTAGTTTACCGGTAATACTGTATACGTTAATAACAGTATTGGTATCTAATATATCTGATTTTACCGTAATGTATTTGGTTGAAGGATTAGGATATAATTTCACCTCATTATACAAGGCTAATGTTTCTTCATCCAAATCTTGACTGTTTTGCGTAAATTCTTTGATTACAGCATTATCAAGTGTTTGCTCATTAGTAACAGATGCATCCGATTTCCCTTGGTCTTTTCCAGCACCTGCTTCTGTTTTAGAGTTACCAAATATTTTATCGATACCAAAATCAACTCCTTCTGTTGTTTCTTGTAAATTAAATGCATAGAAACCATCTGGATTATTCGTCCCATTATCTAAATCAAAAGTGGTAGTAAAAGATAAGAATGGCGGGTTATTTTCTGGTGTTATTGCATATACAATTTTATGACCTGCTGTAGCATCATTGAAGGTATAATTAGGGTTTGAGAAAGATGTAAATCTAGTATCTACATATTCATCTCCAGCATCTAAAATACCATTTTCATTTAAGTCATTAAATAGATTAACCACAATAGCTACTAAAGGTGCTTCTGTTGCATCTTGTACACCATCTCTATTGTTATCATCCCATACGATACCAGAGATATTAAAGACTAAAACAGCCTCTTCATTAATTCCAAAATCAACACCAGTAACATCTTCAGTAGTGCTAATTGCAACCACCTCATCTGTTGTTAATATATATGTATTATCGGCGGTGTCTTCTGGTGTTACAACGACAACAAACACGTTTTCTTGACTTACATTACCAAAACTATAAGAACCATTTTCGTCTGAGATAGTTATCGC
This sequence comes from Oceanihabitans sp., assembly GCA_018067265.1. Taxonomy (GTDB): domain Bacteria; phylum Bacteroidota; class Bacteroidia; order Flavobacteriales; family Flavobacteriaceae; genus Oceanihabitans. The sequence goes on from JAGPUY010000464.1 coordinate 7,612, forward strand.
TAACTTTTCGTCATTATCATCTAAAACCCCATTGTTATTCGTGTCTGCATATAAAAATACGATAACGTTATTTAAATACGCCTCTTCGGTTTCATACGTTTGATTTGCATTATCATCATCAAATACAATTCCATCAATAGTATAGTTAATTAATGCATTTTGATTCATTCCAAAATCCACTCCAGAAACATCTTCAGTTGCAGTAATTACTACCACTTCATTTGTTGTTGAAGTATATGTGTTTTCTAAAGTATTTTCAGGCACGGTTACTATTACCAATATATCTTCTTCACTAATATTAGTAAAGTTGTAATACCCATTTTCATCGGATGAAGTAACGGCTAATTCTTGGTCACCTGCATCTAAAGTTCCACTATTATTACTATCTGCATATAACGTTACTCGTACATCGTCTAAATAACCTTCTTCCGTTTCTTGTATTCCGTTCTCGTTATCGTCATCAAAAATAGTTCCTTCTAAATCATAAGAAACTTCAACATCTACCACTAAATTTAAATAATCTGCAGCATCTGTTATTTTCCCTCGATCTTCAGGCGATAAACCTTGAATCTCTATTAAACTTCCTAATTGAATATTATTACACGTTTGTAATTGCCCTGGTTGTGTATAGCTTTGTACATAACTTTTTCTAGTACAGCTAGAAGAACAATATCCGTAATGTGAACAAACCTTTTTGTTTTTAAGTAAATGTAGATTACTGTTTTTGTCTTTTGCTATTTGCGCATAAACATCTTCGTTATTTGCCCAATTAAATGTATTTGTATTAAAATCGAAATGTTGGATTTGATACGTTGTAACGGCATAAATTTGACCATCATCACTTACAGCAATATCTCCAAGTTCTCCTTTATATAGGAAACTAGAATAGCCATAACTATCATATTTAGGGCTAGCATTAGAGATCGTAGAAGAATCTCCACTAAAATCGGAAAGGTTATTAAAACAAACCTCTAACAAATAAATTTTATTATTATAACTGGTATTGCGACTACGTAAACCACTTCCGGAATCTGCAACATTAACAGCGCCATTATTTTCTAATAAACTAGATTCAGACTCATAATCACGTATGTTATAATTATCCTCTCTTCCGTTTAAACTTTTAGTTTGAGGACCATGAGTATTAGGCAAATCCTCTCCTCCTGCAGATCTACTAATACTTGTTTCAGCACCAGTATTTAAAAGAGAACCATTTTCCACCTTAAAGCTTTCTAATTCTCTTTTTAATTCGTCTTTTACATTAACCACACCACTAGACGTTCTGTAATTATAACAACTTGTAGGGTACTCCATTGCAAAGTAAAGTTTACCATTGTAAAAAGTTGCTCCTCCAGAACCTAATCCTCTAGATGAATTTGCATGTCCGGTTGAAGCAAAATACGATCTAATATCCCCAAAAGATTTATGTGTGTTAGAATAGACATTATAACCATATACCGTCCAATTGGAGCTTGAAGCTTGATTACTTACATAAAAAACCCATCCTGTATTCGCGTCTACTGCTAAGGAGTTTATCTCAGATACATAAGGAGATGATGTTAATAAGGTAGCTTGATAGGATTGCATATTCACTGTATAAATATGACAACCTGCAGAAACAATTAAAGAATTATCATCTGTAGTCATCATTACAGTTGCAGCTTGCCTTTCCACATGCAAGGGTACATTCGCTTGCATGGTTTGAAAACCAAATGCAAAAGCCAAAAAGGCTAGAATTGTAATTTTTAATTTCATGTTCGTTAGTTTTATGTTTATATTATAGCATACTATAACACAAAACAGGCATGAAATTTCTGGTAGATTTTTTAAAAGGGGAAATCAAATATAAAACAAATTACAACGATTCTTAGATAATTTAAAAAATTACAAAATTTTTAGACCAAACTCATAAAAAGTCGGCTTAACATCTAAACTTGCTATGGAATTTATTACTATTTTTATGGCATGAAAATATTTAATCTAGCTAAAGAAAATTCTATCTTAAATTCTTTTATTTCTGAACTTAGAGATGTGAAAATTCAAAAAGACAGTATGCGTTTTAGACGAAACATAGAGCGCATAGGTGAAATTTTGGGTTATGAAATGAGCAAATCACTACAGTATAACACAACAACTATTGAAACGCCCTTAGGAAATTGTGAAATGAGCTTACTAAACAATGATATTGTTTTATGCTCCATTTTGAGAGCTGGAGTGCCATTACACAACGGACTATTAAATTATTTTGATGATGCGGAAAATGCATTTATTTCTGCTTACAGACATCATAAAGAAGATCCCGATAGTTTTGAAATAATAGTAGAGTATTTAGCTTGCCCAAGTTTAGAAAACAAAACGCTTATTCTTGCCGATCCCATGTTAGCCACGGGACAATCGATGCTTGCCACTTTTGAAGCATTAAAACCTTTTGGTAAACCAAAAAACGTACACTTAGTAAGTGTCATTGGGGCGCAAGAAGGTGTTGCCTTTTTAGACAAGAATTTTAGTGAAGACACTAATTTATGGATTGCTACCATTGATCCAGAATTAAGTGATAAAGGCTATATAGTTCCTGGTTTAGGGGATGCTGGAGATTTAGCTTTTGGTAAAAAACTGCAACACTAATAATATAAATGGTGTAATTAGTAGAACACCAAAAAACACCTCTTTAAACCATTTTTCCGTAATAGTCTCAATATAACTGGCGATTATTATCGCTAAAGGAGCAAATAAGAACAAAAGTGCACTTCCGTTTTTGTTTGGTACAATAACAAACAGCACAAAAGCGATTAATAAGGCCGAAAAAATCGTTTTAAACGCGGGCCTAATTGTTCTTGTTTTCTTTCTAAAGTTATTCAAATAGTAGAAAACAGACCAAAATCCAAAAGAAAACAATAAGGTTAAAGCTATTAAAAAAGGTACCGTATTATAGTTATTAAAGTTTAAACTTATTTGGTAATTACTAGTAAAGAAACCCCAATAACTATTATTCATAAGTACAGATGCGCCTACACACAAAATAAGAACCGTGGCAACTCCAAAAAACGGCATTAACCAATGCTTTATATTATCACTAGAATGAAATAATAAAACTAATGGAATTAAAAAAAGAAATAAGATAGCCCAAAAATAAAACAATGAAGCAATAGCGATACAAAAAGCAGCATCAAACAATTTACTTTTTATATTTTTTTTAGTTCGCAAGCTTATAAGTCGTCTTAAAGCAAAAAGAATAAAAAAATTAGCCCAAATAACTCTTGAACTTACTAGTGATTCGGGTATAAGTAGCAAAAAAAGACTAAATAAGATGATCTCTATGTTACTTTTGAGTGTTAATTCATTTTTTGTAACAATAAAATTCAATAGTAAAATTGAAAAATAGGCGACCATAAAAGTTACCACTTGCTGTATAACAAACACGCTAGTAACAGGTCCTTGTATATACTTTAACTTCACGCTTAAAAACGCCAAAGCTGTAATTACAAAAACTATTAAAAAATTTATTGGCTTAGATTTACTAAAAATACTTGTAATCATTAACTCTTTTTGTATTTTTGTATTGTAAATATACTATTATTACTATTATGAAAGACTTTTTTTACGCAATACAGGACCTATTTGTTGATGTATTATTAGCACCTTATGGCGCTTTAGCAACATTAGAATTAGAAAGCTGGTTTGGTGCAAACACCATTTCTTGGATTTTTATTCTTATTGGATTTGTAGCAATGGTTTACTGGATGCTTCAATTAAGAACATTTGATAAAAACAACGAAGAAAACAAAACTGTTTCTGCACATTCTTATTTATAAGAATTACAGATCAAAACCAATATCTTTACGATAATTCATCTTATCAAAATGTAGTTTATCTATACTTTGGTAAGATTTTTTTATGGCTTCTTGGTACGTGTTTCCATAACTTGTAATTGCCATTACTCGTCCGCCAGAAGTCACCACTTTACCTCCTTCTAGTTTTGCTCCAGCGTGAAAAGCGATAGAATCTGTTATCTCTTTTATCCCTGTAATTTCTTTTCCTTTTTCATAGGCTTCCGGATAACCACCAGAAACTAACATTACCGTTGTTGCTGCACGTTCATCTATTTCAATTTCTATTTGATCTAAAGTCTGATTTGCTATCGCTTGAAATATTTCGACTAAATCGTTCTTAAGCCTTGGCAGTACCACCTCTGTTTCTGGATCTCCCATTCTCACATTATACTCAATAACTTTTGGGTCGTCTCCAACTTTTATAATACCAATAAACACAAAACCTTTATAAGGTAAGTTGTCTTTTTGTAAACCAGAAATAGTAGGTTTTACAATGCGTTCTTCAATTTTATTTAAAAAGGCTTCTGTAGCAAAAGGCACTGGAGAAATAGCTCCCATTCCTCCTGTATTTAATCCGGTATCTCCTTCACCAATTCGCTTATAATCTTTTGCTGTTGGTAATATTTTATAATTTTTACCATCACTTAAAACAAAACAGCTTAATTCGATGCCATCTAAAAACTCTTCGATAACCACTTTGCTACTTGCTGCTCCAAACTTAGCATCTACCAACATCCTTTTTAATTCGGCTTTCGCTTCGTCTAAATCATTCAAAATTAAAACCCCTTTTCCTGCTGCTAAACCATCTGCTTTCAAAACATAAGGTGCTTTTAAAGTTTCTAGAAACGCATATCCATCTTCTACATTACTTGCGTTAAAACTCTGGTAAGCTGCTGTTGGTATATGATGTCTGTATAAAAATTCTTTAGCAAACTCTTTACTACCTTCTAATTCTGCTGCTGCTTTTTCAGGGCCAATAACGGCAACATGTTTTAAAGCTTCGTCTTGTAAAAAGAAATCATGAATACCTTGTACCAAAGGATCTTCTGGACCTACAACAATCATATCCACCGCATTTTCTAAAACGAATGTCTTTATCGATTGAAAATCTGTTACACCAATATTTACGTTTGTAGCAATCTCTGCTGTTCCGGAATTTCCAGGCGCAACATATAAGTTTTTACACAATGGGCTTTGAGATATTTTCCAAGCAAAAGTATGTTCTCTTCCGCCAGAACCAAGAATTAAAATAGTCATGTTGAATTTTGTTTGCTCAAAAATAAAACTAATGCGTCGAATACACGAATATTTTTTATTTACTTTACAAAAATATCTTATTGTTTGAATTTATTTAACCTTTCCTTGAAACTAAATGGCTTTCCTATAAAGAAGGCTTCTCGTGTTTTAGAACAGATTCAAGGTAAAAACAAAGCCGATTTTGAAGCGTATGTGCTTCAGAAAAAAAAGGATATTTTTAATTACCATATTCAAAACAATGCGTTCTATCAAAAAATTGCGCAAAACGCAAATGTTACCGATTGGGAAAACATTCCTGTAATGACAAAAAGCGATTTGCAGCGCCCTTTAAAGGAACGACTTTCTACTGGATTTACAACAAAAAACGTATATATAAACAAAACCTCTGGTTCTTCTGGAGATCCTTTTATTTTTGCTAAAGACAAATTTTGCCACGCATTAACTTGGGCTGTGATATTAAACAGATTTGGCTGGTTTGGCTTAGATTTTAGCAGTTCAAAGCAAGCGCGATTTTATGGTATTCCGTTAGACAAAAAAGGATATTATAAAGAACGTTTCAAAGATGTTTTAAGTAATCGTCATCGGTTTTCTGTTTTTGATTTAAGTACTATTGCTTTCGAAAAAGCCTTGAAGCAATTTGAAAACACCAACTTTCATTATATGAATGGTTATACTAGTGCAATCGTTCAATTTGCTAAGTTTCTTCAGAAAAAAAATATCGTTCTAAAAGATGTTTGTCCCACATTACATGCTTGTGTAGTAACTTCTGAAATGCTTTTTGAAGACGATAAAAAACTACTTGAAAAACAATTTAATATTCCTGTAATTAATGAATATGGTGCTTCGGAACTAGACTTAATTGCTTTCCAAAACCCAGAAGGCGATTGGCAAGTAAATAGCGAGACCCTATTTGTAGAAATTTTAGATGCACAAGACAATATCTTAGCTTTTGGCGAAGAAGGACGAATTGTAATCACATCGCTTTATAACCAAGCGCATCCTTTTATACGTTATGACATTGGAGATATTGGAATACTCGCCAAAAACAGTACGGTACAAAAACCAATATTAGCAAAATTAATTGGAAGAACGAATGATATCGCTGTTTTGCCAAGCGGAAAAAAAGCAGCAGGATTAACGTTTTACTACATTACGAAAAGTATCATAGAAACCGATAGTAAAATAACCGAGTTTATTATCGAGCAGCATACATTGGATACGTTTAAAATTATTTATGCTAGTGCTGAAAATATTTCGGAAGAAAAAGTCGAAAACATTAAAACAGAAATGGCAAAGTATCTAGAAAAAGGACTGACCGTTATTTTTGAAAGGCAAGATAAAATAGAACGCGCTAAAAGTGGTAAATTGAAACAATTTAGATCTTTACTTAATTAATATGAACACAAACCTTCTTGCAGATGCCAAGCGTATTACAGATTGTTTCGTTAAAACCAACTCCTTGTAATGAAAGATGTTCTTATTATAACTAGCTACTATCCTCCAGAAATTGGCGCTGCATCTAACCGAATTTTTCATTTAGCGAAAGGTTTGCAAGAACGTAACTTTAATGTGCAGGTAATAACGCCTTTACCCAATTATCCGACAGGTAAAATATTTGATGGCTATCAAGGAAAATTCAAGCAAACTACTATTGAAAAAAACATTACTATGCACAGGTTATGGATTTTCGCTACGGTTTCTAAAAACAAGTTTTTACGCTTAATCGCAATGCTTTCATATAGTTTTAGTTTGGTTTGTTTTTTTGCTTTTCATAGGCTTCCTAAAACGGTTATTGTGCAATCACCACCTTTATTAGTTGCGTTTACTGCCATGCTTTTTTTACGATCTAAAAACCGAAAGCTTATTTTAAACGTGAGTGATTTATGGCCAATTGCAGGATTAGAACTTGGTGCTTTTAAAAGGAATTTCAGCTATAAAATGCTGGAGAAAATTGAACGTTTTAATTATAATAAAGCGCATTTAATTTTAGGTCAAAGCGAAGAAATAATAACACATGTACACGCATTATTTCCGGAAAAAGAAACCCTTTTATATAGAAATTATCCAGATTTTGATGCTCCTAAAATAGAAGTTCGAAATGCTTCCGAAGAAAAAATAAAAATAGTGTACGCTGGGCTTTTAGGAATTGCACAAGGCGTTTATAAACTTTGTACGGAATTACAATACGACAACATGGAGCTTCATATTTATGGCTCTGGAGCAGAACAGAAGCGCATTGAAGCCTTTATAAAGCAACATCCCGAACTTCCGGTATATTTTCATGGTAGCGTAACTAGAGCAGCCTTACATAAAGTGCTTTTACAATTCGATGTGGCTATAATACCTTTATTAAATAGAATTTATGGTTCGGTACCTTCTAAAATATTTGAATATGCAAAACTAGGTTTACCTATTCTATATTTTGGTGGTGGTGAAGGTGAAGATGTTGTAAAAAACAATGCATTGGGTTGGATTGCTACTGCTGGAGATTATGAAAACTTAAATACTATAATTGCTTCCATAACGCTTTCTGAAATAACACCGACTTACAAACAAAAAATAAAAGACACCGCAACGGCTAATTTTGATTTAGAAGCACAATTAGTGCAGCTTTCTAGTTTTCTTTAATACGCTTTATCTTCACCATTAATCACATTCATAAAGGTTTGGGTAACGATTTTAATATCTAACAATAAAGACCAGTTTTCAATATAAAAGATATCTAGTTTTACACGATTAATGATGTCTTTATCTGTTTCTATTTCCCCTCTAAAACCACTTACTTGTGCCAATCCTGTAATTCCTGGTTTTACAAAGTGTCTTACCATAAATTTATCGATTCGCTTTGCATACATATTGGTATGACTTACCATGTGTGGTCTTGGACCTACAACAGACATATCGCCAAAGAGTACATTAAAAAACTGTGGTAATTCGTCGATACTCGTTTTACGAATAAACTTACCAATTTTAGTTACCCGTTGATCTCCTCTTGTTGCCTGATGTACATTGGCGCTTGTATTTGGAGTCATCGATCTAAATTTATAACAATCAAATTCTTTATAATTAAAACCATTTCTAGATTGCTTAAAGAAAATTGGCCCTCTAGACTCTAATACAATAAATATTGCTATAATTGGAGTTAACCAAGAAAGTAATAAAATGATTACTGCCGATGAGAATACAATATCGAATATTCTTTTAAGGAACTGGTTTACAGAATCTTCTAAAGGTATATTACGAAAAGATAAAATTGGTGTATAGTTATAGTATTCGTACTTTAATTTCTTAGAATATATATCTTTATTGTCTGGTAAAAACTTTAATATTTTAAGGTTATTATCTGCAAAATCGATAACCTTTACCAATTGACTGTTTGAAAGTTGGGATAATGAACAATAAATTTCATCTACATTTTCTTCCTTTAAAAAAGCGAAACATTCTTGTAAGCCTTCTTCAGAAATATTTTTAAAGCTAAATATTTTTGTATGTGTATACCCGTATTCTGGCTTATCATTAAAAAACTTTTCTAAAGCGAGTGTCTGCTTATTTTTACCCAAAATAGCCGTAACTCTATAGTTTCCACCGAACGATACTCTATACCTTTGTAATAAATAGTATAAAGTAAATTTAAATAAAGTAACCAAAACAAATACGCAAACAATGTATTTAAAAATGGTAAACGGGAGAATATCTAGCTCATAATAAAAGCCCGAAAAGGCAAATATTATAAGCGTAAAAAGTGCCATTTGCCTAAAAACAAGGGTCATGATAATTACCTCTCTTGTATATCTAAAAACACCATAGAATTTAGATAGTATAGAAATAAGTATCCAAGCTATAGATATTACAAACACAAAAGAAACAGGCTCAACACTTTTAAAAAAATAAAGTAATGCTAAACTATTTATTATGATTAAATCTATTAAATATGATATCGGTCTTAAATAGACAGAATATCTTCCTTGTTTAAATGTGCTCAATTTACTTTTTTATGTGTTTAGAAAAATCTTTATGCTCACTTTTATATAGGTCTTCATCAGATAAAGACTTAAAATAATTGAATGTTTTAAGCATACCTTCTTCGCGTTCGACTTTTGGTTGCCAACCTAATAACTTTTTTGCCAAGGTTATATCTGGTTGTCTTTGCAGCGGATCGTCTACAGGTAATTCTTTATAAATAACTTTTTGAGAAGTATTGGTTAGTTTAATTATTTCTTCTGCAAAATCTTTAATGGTTATTTCATTCGGGTTACCAATGTTAACTGGGTTTGCATAGTCGCTAAACATTAATCTAAATATTCCTTCTACCTGATCATCTACATAGCAAAAAGATCGCGTTTGCATACCATCTCCAAAAACAGTTAAGTCTTCGCCCCTTAAGGCTTGTCCCATAAATGCAGGAATCACTCTTCCGTCATTTAGCCTCATTCTTGGTCCGTACGTGTTGAATATACGTACAATACGCGTTTCTAGACCATGAAATCGATGATATGCCATGGTTATCGATTCTTGAAAGCGTTTCGCTTCATCATAAACACCTCTAGGTCCAATGGTATTTACATTACCATAATAACTCTCTGTTTGTGGATGCACTAAAGGATCTCCATATACTTCTGAAGTGGATGCAATTAGTAATCTTGCATTTTTAGCCTTCGCTAAACCAAGTAAGTTATGGGTACCTAACGACCCTACTTTTAGGGTTTGAATTGGTATTTTTAAATAATCTATCGGACTTGCTGGGGAAGCAAAATGTAGCACATAATGCAAGTCTCCTTCTATTTTAATAAACTCCGTTACATCGTGCTCTATAAACTCAAAGTTAGGATTCTCTGCTAAATGCGCAATGTTCTTTTTGTCTCCAGTAATAAAGTTATCCATACCAATAACATGAAACCCTTCACGGATAAATCTATCGCATAAATGCGAACCTAAAAAACCTGCCGCTCCTGTAATAAGTACTTTTTTCATGAATGGTTGCTATTAAGACTTTCTACCTATTGAACTATATTTAAAACCTTCTGCTTTAATATCATCCACGTCATACAAGTTTCGACCGTCAAAAATAACAGGTGCAATCATGTTTTCTTTTAGTTTATTAAAATCTGGTGTTCTAAATATACTCCATTCTGTACAAATTATCAAAGCATCTACATCTTTTATTGTTTCATACATGTTAGAAGCATAGTTTAACTGGTTGCCAAACTTCTTTTTTACGTTTGGCATCGCTTCCGGATCAAAAACGTTTAATTTCACATCGTGCTTTAATAACTCTTCAATCATATATAAAGAAGGAGCTTCACGAATATCATCTGTTTCGGGTTTAAATGCTAAACCCCAAATAGCAATTGTTTTTCCTTTTAAATCATTATTAAAATGCGAAAGGATTCTTGGTATTAATATTTTTTTCTGAATATCATTTACTTTAATAACAGCGTTTAAGATATCAAAATCATACCCGTTATCTTTTCCAGATTTGTGTAATGCTTTTACGTCTTTCGGAAAACAAGAACCACCATAACCTATTCCTGGAAAAAGGAAGCGTTTACCGATACGAGAATCAGTTCCCATTCCAGCTCTTACTTTGTCTACATCTGCTCCTACTTTTTCACAAAAATTAGCAATTTCATTCATGAAAGTGATCTTTGTTGCTAAAAAAGAATTCGCTGCGTATTTGGTAAGCTCTGCAGATTTCTCATCCATTATAATAATTGGATTTCCAGATCTCACAAAAGGTTTGTATAGTTTTTGCATTAGTGCCGTTGCTTTATCTGAGCTAGACCCAACTACAATTCGTTCTGGTTTTAAAAAATCGTCTACAGCAAATCCTTCTCTTAAAAACTCTGGGTTAGAAACCACATCAAAATCTACCGATGTTTCCTTTGCGATAGCTTCTCTAACTCTATCTGCTGTACCAACAGGTACTGTACTTTTATCTACAATTACTTTATAGTCTGTAATAAGTTTACCAATATCTTTTGCTGCACCTAAAACATAAGATAAGTCTGCAGAACCATCTTCGTCTTCTGGTGTTGGTAAGGCTAGAAAAATAATTTCACCATGGTCTAAACCTTCTTTTAAAGAGGTGGAGAAACGCAATCTATTTGCTTTTATATTTCTATCAAACAAAACATCTAAGTGTGGCTCATAGATTGGCACCTCACCGTTTTGCATTCCTTTTACTTTTTCTTCATTTATGTCTATACAAAGAACTTCGTTTCCTGTTTCTGCTAAACACGTTCCTGTCACTAAACCAACATAACCTGTACCTATAACTGATATTTTCATAAATTGCTTTTATGTAAACAAAAATAAGAAAGTATGATGAAATACCGACTAGAGTTCTCTATAAATGATGAATACGAATATTTATTTATTATTTTAATTTAAATAAAAGTGAAATTCTAGCTTTTAAGAAGAGCGTATACGGTTAAAATGAATTATAAAATTTCACTAAAAACCTTAATGGAATCTTTATTTTTTAGTTTATAGCTCATAAATTCATCTAATTTATTTAAAGAATAATCCGTAAAAGCTTTTGGGTGCCCAATAATAACAAAGTTATTCTTACCGCTTTTAGAATATGTTTTATAAGCTTTATTTAATAAGGAAGCTTTAAATCCATCCATGGAAACTACCGAGTAAGAAGATTTAGTTAATAGTCTTCTTATTTGGGTATTAGAGGTAGGAGAAGCGTGGCCATCTCCATATGGTTTGTGTTTTTTTGAACCACTTTTTTTAATAAATACAAATTTCCAGAAAAAGGAAGGAAAAACTTTAGTACTTGCAATAGGTATCTCTAGAAAAGGTCCTGCTTTATCTTCCATACATGGATCATTTGAAAACATCCAAGAATCTAAATCTTTCGCTTTTTCAAAATCATACCATTGCGTTTTTGTTGTGTTTTTTCCTTTATAAAAAACGGTACTGTCAATTTTTAAGTCACACTTTAAAAAAGCTTTTTTAAGCTTTTCAAAAGGTTGAATACACCAACCACCAGCTCTATATGTATTTATTTTTTTATTTGTAATTTCTTCTAAAACATTTTTATATCTGTAAAAAATATCCTCAATTTCATTTTCTGAAAATGCATCTAGTCTATACCTTGTGAGGTCAAAATTCCAACCGTTTTCATTATATGTGGTGTCTTCCCAGTGCGGGTGCACATGTAATTGTATGTCATGTCCATTCGCGGAGAGTTCTTTTATTTGATTACTAACTAAAATATAATCTTGTTCTAACTTTGGGTATTTAAGCTTATATTCTTTAAGTTTAATTAAGTATCCTGAATCTACAAAAAAGACACATTTAAAATTATGTTTATCTGCTATATCCATTAGCTTATTTGTTGGCTCTATGATACATTTTTCAGGAGTTCCTGAATTACCAAAAAAAAGTTCGTAATCTAAAGTGATATATATATTCATTTTTTATTTTTTATAAATACTCTTTCCTTCTTTGGCTATTTCTAGTAATGTATTTGTAACTTCTTTTGCGTTTGCTAAAAACATTGGAGATCCTTTATAATTCCATTGACGCAAGTGGGAATCATCTATATACTCTTTTAAAATGGTTAAATCTCGGCTACTAGATAATGAATCTGTATAACACTTTAAGTCATATACCGTAGCATCTTCTTTATTAATCAATTTTACAGGGATAATTTTATACTCTCTTTTTAAAGGAAAAGGAAACTTTTCTTTTAATAAATCTTCAGCAACATGAACATGTGTTAAGTTTCTATAGTAGTAAACTCCTAAACCTAATATTTTAGTTTCGCAGGAATTCATAATTTCAAATGGCGTTTTTTCACCAAAAGTAGTATCACATAAATGATGGCTCTTGGTTAGTTCTTCCGCTTTGGGTCCATAGGCAGCAATACTGTGTGTTGGGTGCACACTTCTTAGCACTCCTTTTTTTCTTCTAAACAATTCATTTAAAAGTCCAACTGTTGTTGGGGTTCTATCTACATTAAATATATTTTTTCTTAAATACTGTTTCTCAATACCACTATTTTTTTTTCCTAGGGTAAAAACCGGCATAACTAAAGTAATCCCTTTCTCTTCTGAGTACTGAATTAAAGCATCTAAAAGCTCTTTAACATTACCCTTGTACATTGGAAATAAGTTGTTAATGGAGCTATGCACCATTAAGATATCGAAAGTGTTTTCTCCTATTTTCTCCTCTATTTCTAGAAGTAGGTCTTTAGTAGTGAAACTTCCATTAAAAAAAATAACAAATTTTGGGTGCTTGTTTTTAAAATGAAAAATTTTTAGTTTGATTTTAATTTTTAGTTTTTTAGGGAAAAAATTAATTAAAAAAACAATTATTTTATCTTTCATACTAAACTTTTAAAGCTCTACAATTACTGCTCCCCAAGAATAACCAACACCAAAGCCACATAGCATAATCTTATCTCCTTTTTTAACAAGATTAGTATCTATACATCGCTTTAGGGCAATAGGAATTGTTGAAGAAACGGTGTTTCCTATATCTCCTATATTATTATAGTATTTCTCTTGTCCTATTTTTAACTTTTTAGTTAACGATTTTATCATGTACTCATTAGCTTGGTGAAAAATAAAGAAATCAACTTCCTCAAGTTCCATCTTATTTTTTGCTAATGCTTGTTCTACAACTCCTGGTATTTGTCTGCTTACGAAATAGAAAATTTCGGAACCATTCATGTATAGATCATTAGCAGTTCTTTCTTCATTTCTAGTACCAATTATAGTTTCGGCATTACTATCAAAACGACATTTCATACCTCCATTAGGTACAATTAAATTTTGCGAACCTGCTCCATTAGTACCTAAAACAAAATTACCGATGTTTTGAGTTTCTGTTTTTTCTACAACGACAGCAGAAGCTCCATCGCCAAAAATCATCCTATTTCCTAAGTCTCTAGGATTTATATGTTTTGAATACGTTTCGGCCATTACCAATAGCACATTATTAGCTACACCACTTGCAATAAACCCTTTTGCTATGGTCAAAGCATATATAAACCCAGAGCACCCTTGATTAATATCAAAAGCACCAATATTATTAGACAGCTCCAATCTCTCCTGTAATAAGCATGCCGAGGTTGGTAAATAATAGTCCGGGCTTTGCGTACAAAGAATTATGAAATCTATTTTATTTTTATCGTAGGATTCAAATAATTTAGTACATACAGATTCTGCTAAATCTAAGGCTGTTTCATTTTCAAGAACGATATGTCTTGAAAATACACCAATCTTCTTTTCCATTTTAGAAATATCTCTATCTGGGAATTCCAATTGTAATTCTTCATTAGAAAGAGTTTTTTCTGGTAGAAAATATTCGATATGTTTTATAGTTGCAGACATTATAGTTTATTAATATATTCAACAAGCGTTTCTACATCTTTAAAATTAATCATAAAGCTAGCTTCTTCTTCATTTAAGACCTTAATCTCTTTTTCAAAAACTTCGGCGTATTGCTCTTCAATATCTACAGACAGCACAACCAAGTCCATACTATCTAAAACTTCTTTTATTTTTGTTTTCTCATTAGGTGATTCAAAATCACTAATCATTTCTTCTTGTCCAAAGTTTTTTAAACACGCGACAACAATCTCTTGAATTTTTTTTCTTTTATCCATTACTCCTTTTTTTAATAAATTTAGCAGGCACACCACCAACAACCGTATATGGTTCTACATCTTTTGTAACAACTGCTCCTGCTCCTATAATAGCTCCTTTACCAATTTTTATGCCATGCATGATTACTACATTTCTAGAAATCCATACATAATCTTCAATGATAGGGTTTACTTCTGGAGTACTACCTTGATCAATAACAGGAACATCTAATAAATTATAATTATGAGCAGAATTCATTATAACAACATTAGGTGCGATTAATACGTGATCCCCTATAGTTGCTCCTTGAATAAATACATTTTCGTTAATTCTACAGTTTTTACCTATTTTTAATGTTTCTGCATTTGAAATATAAACGCCGTATTCTACTTTACTTCTAGGGTCATATTCTAATACTTTTAAAACCTTAGATAGATATAGAACTCTTAATTTTGTAAAAAAAGGGACAAATCTAGAATGAGGTAAATTATAAATTAGAGTATAATATATTGCTAATTTTAGTTTTTTTAACATCTATTAAAAGCGTTTCTGTCTATTTATTTTACAAGCAAAAATAAGAAAATATTTCCAAATCTCACCAAGAGTTTCCCAGATGGTGTATAACGATGATTATTTACTTCCTTTAATTTTTTCTTTAAATACAAGATAAACAAACTTTGTAT
>JAGPUY010000469.1 GCA_018067265.1 Oceanihabitans sp.
AAATCCGTTTCTTTATACAACGAACTAGAAAACGGCCCTATAGTTTTAACTTGGTACCGAGGCGGATGGTGTCCGTATTGCAATATAACGTTACACTATTTGCAAGAAAAACTACCTGAATTTCAAAAAGCAGGTGCAACACTTATCGCATTAACGCCAGAGTTACCAGATAATTCTCTAAGTACTTCCGAAAAAAACAAATTAGAATTCACAGTTCTTAGTGATGTTGGCAATACTATTGGAAAAGAATATGGTGTGGTATTCACATTAACAAACGAAGTTGCTTCTATGTACGAAGCTGGTTTTGGTTTAAGTGAAAAGAACGGTGACAACAGTAACCAATTACCATTGGCTGCAACCTATGTTATTGACACCAATGGAATTATTCAATATGCTTTTTTAGATGCAGATTATAGAGAAAGAGCAGAAGCAACAGCTATATTGACTGCCTTAAATAAGTTAAATTAATCGGGATTAGAAATGATAAAAAGCATTTTCTAAATGCTCTATTTCAAAGGTATTCCCTGTTTTAACTATTGCAATAATATCGAAACGCACTTCAACGTCTAGTTTATTAGTGATTACATATTGGTCTACTGCTTTTACTATTCGTTGTATTTGCTTCGGTTTTAAAAAGTCTTGCGGATTCCCAAAATCGATAGTAGATCTGGTTTTCACTTCAACAATAGCAAGTGTATCTTTTTGCTTGGCAATAATATCTACTTCGGCTTTTTGAAATCGGTAATTACGTTCCATAATTTCGTACCCGTTTTGCAATAGAAAATCTACTGCAAGCTGTTCTCCTTTTTCTCCAAGCTCATTATGTTGTGCCATCTCATTCCTGCGCAGGCAGGAATCTCTACCTGTCTACTAAATTTTACTTTTTTGTCATTCCGCACTAGATGCGGAATCTATATTAAAAATGGATCCTGAATCTAGTTCCCAATGATAAATGATTACTTTTCAAAAACAACAGTACTCACATCCTTTCCTACAGTCATTGTCGCATTTCTTCCAAGAATTAAAGCGCGATTATCTTTTTCATGTCCAGCAGGAACATTAAAAACAATAGGAAAATCATATTCCGCTAAAACATCTAAAATAAGTTGCTCTACCGAAGTTCCCCAAGGTGTTGTATTTTTTCGCATTTTACTCATATCACCAACCATAAGCCCTTTACAGTTTTCAAAATAACCTGCACGTTTTAAGCTTTGTAGCATTCTATCCACATGGTATTTATATTCTCCAATTTCTTCGATAAATAAAATTTTATCCATAGTATCGATACTGGTATTAGAACCTAACATCGTGTGCAAAATAGTTAAATTCCCTCCAACAACAGGCGCGGTTACTTTTCCTATTTTATTATACGATGAACCTTTTAAAGTATATGCTATTGGCTTACCAAAAAGAGCATCTTTAAAAGTGGCTACACTTTCTTCTATCTCGCTTAAATCTTTGGTTAAACTCACGCACATTAAAGCATGCAAAGACTCCACACCTTCATTATGTACTTGGCTATGTAAAGCGGTAATATCACTATACCCAATAATCCATTTTGGATGTTGCTTAAATTGCGTATAATCTAATTTATCTAAAATTCTTACCGTTCCATAACCGCCTCGTGCACTCCAAATAGCACTAATTTTAGGATCGTCTAATGCTTTCTGAAAATCTTCACAACGCTCTGCATCGGTTCCTGCAAAATGATTATCGGTACTAAAAACATGAGCACCAACAACCACATGTAAACCCCAACTTTTAAGTAACGATTTCGCCTGTTCCACTTCGCCTTTTCTGTTTTTTAATATTCCTGAAGGCGCAACAATAGCAACAGTATCTCCTGCTTTTAAATAGTCTGGTTGTATCAAAGTAGTTGTGTTTTTTATACGCGTATTTTGTGCGCTAAGGGTATTCATTCCGAAGAAAACACACACACAAAATATTGGTAAAAAGATTCTTTTTTTAGTCATAATGTAAATGTACATTTTTTTTCACACGTTTAAATTCTAATAATTACCAAAATAGAAATTAATTATAAAATGAAGAGTGTATATAACCACTGCGTTACCGAATTATAAATAAGAAAATATTTAATATCACCCAATGCTTAAAATTTATAATTACGCATTTCTAAATCGCTGTTAAAAAGCGTACTTTTGTAGCTTCAAAAAGAAATTTACAATGTCAAAAAGATATACTATTACTGCTGCTTTACCATATACTAACGGCCCAATTCATATTGGTCATTTAGCAGGTGTTTATGTGCCAGCAGATATTTACGCTCGTTTTATGCGTTTAACAGGAAATGATGTTGCTTTTATTTGCGGAAGCGATGAACACGGAGTTCCTATTACTATTAAAGCTAAAAAAGAAGGTGTAACACCGCAAGACATTGTAGATAAATATCACGCTATTATTAAGCAATCTTTTGAAGACTTCGGAATTACTTTCGATAACTACTCACGTACCACTGCTAAGATTCATCACGATACAGCATCCGAATTTTTTACAACCTTGTATGATAAAAATGAATTTGTTGAAGAAATTTCAGAACAGCTTTATGATGCAGAAGCAAATCAGTTTTTAGCAGATCGATTTGTCGTTGGTACTTGTCCTAAATGTGGAAACGAAGAAAGTTATGGCGACCAATGTGAAAACTGCGGAACCAGCCATAATGCAACCGATTTAATAAATCCGAAATCGGCAATCACAGGAAATGTACCAAGTTTAAAACAAACGAAACACTGGTTTTTACCTTTAAATAAACACGAAGATTTTCTAAAAGAATGGATTTTAAAAGGCCATAAAAAGGATTGGAAACCGAATGTTTACGGACAAGTAAAATCATGGATTGATGATGGTTTACGTCCGCGTGCAGTAACCAGAGATTTAGATTGGGGAATTCCTGTACCACTTGAAGGAGCCGAAGGAAAAGTGCTTTACGTTTGGTTTGATGCACCAATTGGCTATATCTCGTCTACCAAAGAATGGGCAGCACGTGTTGGAAAAGATTGGGAACCATATTGGAAAGACAAAGACACCAAACTAGTACATTTTATAGGGAAAGACAATATTGTTTTTCACTGTATTATTTTTCCAGCAATGCTAAAAGCGGAAGGTTCTTATATTCTTCCAGATAACGTACCAGCAAACGAGTTTTTAAATCTAGAAGGTAAAAAACTTTCTACCTCAAAAAACTGGGCTGTTTGGTTACCTGAATATTTAGAAGATTTCCCGAACCAACAAGATGTGTTGCGTTATGCATTAACGGCAAATGCACCAGAAAGTAAGGATAACGATTTTACTTGGAAAGATTTTCAAGCAAGAAACAACAACGAATTAGTTGCCATTTTTGGTAACTTCATTAATCGCGTAGTTGTTTTAACGAATAAATATTACGAAGGAATTGTTCCGGAACCAACCGATTTTTCAGAAATAGACCAAGAAACACTTGCTGCAATTAAAGCATATCCAAATGTAATTTCTAGTTCTATTGAAAGATACCGTTTTAGAGAAGCAGGCCAAGAATTAATGAATCTTGCTCGATTAGGAAATAAATATTTAGCAGACGAAGAACCTTGGAAGGTTATTAAACTAGACGAAGCACGTACAAAAACAATCATGTATGTTGCCTTGCAAATCGCTTCGGCTTTAGCCACATTAAGCGAACCGTTTTTACCGTTTACTTCTACAAAATTAAAAGGAATACTTTGTTTAACACAAAATGACAAATCAGATAATGAATGTCATGCTGAGCTTGTCGAAGCATCTCAATGGAACGAAGTTTCCACCAAAGAAATCTTACTTCCAGCAAACCATAAAATAGGAAAAGCAGAATTGCTATTCTCTAAAATTGAAGATGAAGAGATTCAAAAACAATTAGACAAATTAGAAGCTAGTAAAAAAGCAAACGAAATAGCAAATGCCGTGGTAGAACCTCAAAAGGAAACGATAGCTTTTGAAGATTTTACAAAACTAGATATTCGTGTTGGTACTATTTTAGAAGCAGAGAAAATGCCGAAAGCTAAAAAGCTTTTAGTACTTAAAGTAGATACAGGAATCGATGTAAGAACCATTGTTTCCGGTATTGCAGAAAGTTTTACCGCAGAAGAAGTAGTTGGTAAAAAAGTAACCGTCTTAGTAAATCTTGCTCCTAGAGCATTACGTGGTGTAGAAAGTCAAGGAATGATTTTAATGACCGAAACTCCAGACGGTAAATTGGTATTTGTAAATCCCGATGATGCAAACGTTAGTAACGGATTACATATAAGCTAATTATGAAAAAACTTCTTTTATTATTTTGTTTCTTTTGTGCATCACTAACCTGTAATGCACAAGAAAACTGGTTGGATTTAGTAATTAACAATCCGTTATCTGATGAAAAAATAAAAGAGGTTATTCCAATTACCAATGCAAAAACTGGAGACTTAGCACTATTTTATAAAACAAACTCTGGTTTACTTTGTTATCTGTTCGACAATAAACAACAGCTAACAAATACATTTGCAATAGACGAGTTGCCTAATAAATCACAAGTTTATACTGGTGCGGTTTCTTCCGATAGTAAAATTTATAATTTATTTTTCACCAATTCCAACGGAAATAAATTAGGTAGCATTCAAATTGATTTTGAATCAGAAAGCTTTCAAACAAATAATGAATTTGAGCTTCCTAAAAAGGAAAAAGTAGTCCAATTTGTAAATAGTAGTGATGGTCTTTACTTAGTAACTTCGGTAAAAAAATCTTCTATTTTAAAATTATATACTTTTGATGTAGACGGAAAAGCAATATCTACAACCGCCGATTTTTCTAATGCAATTTTTGAAAATGACAATGGTCTTAGTTACAAATTTCATGATTTAATATTTCAAGGTTCTGGGCAAAAAAAGATAGCATATATTACCAATAACACACCTAATTCTCTAGAAGCAACTTCTGCTAAAATAAAATTATACTTAAGTGAAGGCAAATTACGCCTAACCAATAATCTATTTAATAAGAATACTTTTATTGTAGATTTTAACCTTAATGATAATTCGCACCACTTAACCGTATTAGAGAATAAAGACTTTATTAAAAAGGAAACAGGAGCAAATACAAACTCGTACCTATTAGATGATTATTTTTTCAGCGTTTACGCTACCACTCAAAAGTTAAACGTATCTATTTACAACCTGAAAACAAATACACTTCGTAAAGCGTTTGTAATTAATAAAGGAGAACCTATCTCTTTTAAAAACACCCCAATAATTCAAGAAGGAGGAGAATTTGACAAGTATAGAGAACTAGAAAAAACGTCAAAATTTTTACGTAAAATAGTGTATTCTAATGTAGGTATTATAGCGTATAAGGTAAAAGACAATTATGTTTTAACTCTTGGCGCTAGCAAAGCTGTTTCTTCTGGGAATTTAGCAATGGTTGGCGCAATGACTGGTGGTGCATTAGGCGCAATAGTTGGCGGTTTACTTTCTAACGCATTTCAATCGTACCATGACACAAAATCCACACGAATATTAAGTCTTTTAGATCCAGATTTCAATCACGTTCCTGGTGATATCCCTGTAAACAGTTTTGACGAAATCGATACGTTTATTGTAAATAAAAGCGGAAAAGAACATGCACTTCCTTCCATATTTAAATACCAAGATGCGACTATTTGGGGCTCTTATAATAAGACCAATAAAATATATACATTTACAAAATTTAGAAATTAATACCTTATTTTAATACTTATAGATACGTTACATTGAAAAAACGAATCCTACTACTTATTGTTTTAGTTGTTGTTTCCTGTAAAACAGCTATTCCTATAAAACAGAAGACTGTGTTTAGTCTTTCAGATAACTGGCTACTTACAAAAGTTTCTTTTGTAGAACCCAACATGTTTGA
>JAGPUY010000014.1 GCA_018067265.1 Oceanihabitans sp.
GACGTCAGTAAAAGAAAGCTTAATAGCAGTAGCTTTTTCATTTATAGTGGTTTATTAGTTGGTTACTCTTGTCTGTGGATATCGTAATTATCGGAAATAAATTCCAAAAATCAGTCTACCCACCTCAAATATAACATTTTAACCCATACTTTTATTCCTGTATTCTAACAATAATGCATTTAGTGCACAATTCCTAGTAATAATAAATAGGAAAAATATATTGATGCTGTGCGAACTCTTTTTACCGCTTATGTGATGCTTTTTTGAAATATTTAGGCCCCTAGTTATTAGACCTAAAAAAACCTGTAAAGCAATGAAACTTTACAGGTTTTAAAATGTTGTTGACACAAATACCTTGCAGGTTTTAAAAACCTACAAGGATACAATTATGCATCAATATTTGCATAGATTGCATTTTTCTCGATAAACTCTCTACGAGGTGGAACTTCATCTCCCATTAACATAGAGAATACACGATCTGCTTCTACTCCATTATCAATATAAATCTGACGTAAAGTTCTAAATTCTGGATTCATAGTTGTATCCCACAGTTGCGATGCATTCATTTCCCCAAGACCTTTATAACGTTGTATTTTTGAAGATTCTCCAAACTCTTCCATAATAGCTACACGTTCTTCATCACTCCAAGCATATTGTTTTTTCGCTCCTTTTTTAACTAAATATAAAGGTGGCGTTGCAATATAAATGTGACCATTTTCAATCAACTCTTTCATGTATCTAAAGAAGAACGTTAAAATTAGCGTTTCAATGTGCGAACCATCTATATCGGCATCACACATGATTACTATTTTATGATATCTCAATTTAGAAAGGTTTAATGCTTTACTATCTTCTTCTGTACCAATAGTAACCCCTAAAGCGGTGAATATATTTTTAATCTCCTCATTTTCAAACACCTTATGTGTCATCGCTTTTTCCACGTTTAGAATCTTACCACGCAATGGCAAAATAGCTTGAAATGCTCTATCACGACCTTGTTTTGCAGTTCCACCTGCCGAATCTCCCTCGACTAAGTATACTTCACATTTAGCAGGGTCTTGTTCTGAACAATCCGATAATTTTCCTGGTAAACCACCAATACTCATTACTGTTTTACGCTGCACCATTTCACGCGCTTTTTGTGCTGCGTGACGTGCTTGTGCGGCAAGAATTACTTTTTGCACAATAATTTTAGCGTCGTCTGGATGCTCTTCTAAGTAGTTTGTTAGCATCTCGGATACCGACTGACTTACAGCTGCAGAAACTTCACGATTACCTAATTTCGTTTTTGTTTGTCCTTCAAATTGAGGCTCTTGTACTTTTACAGAAATAATTGCTGTTAGTCCTTCACGGAAATCATCTCCAGCAATATCAAACTTTAATTTGTCTAACATTCCTGACTCATCCGCATACTTTTTAAGGGTATGTGTTAAACCACGACGGAAACCAGAAAGGTGTGTACCACCTTCATGTGTATTAATATTATTTACATAGGAGTGTAAATTTTCGGCATAGGATGTATTATAAATCATGGCAACCTCAACTGGTACACCATTCTTTTCCCCTTCAAAAGAAATAACTTCTTTCATTAAAGGCTCTCTTGTTGCATCTAAAAACTTGATAAATTCTTTAAGACCTTCTTCCGAATGGAATGTTTCTCCTTCAAAAGAACCATCTTCTTTAGTACGTCTTCTATCAATTAAATGCACCGTAATTCCTTTATTCAAATACGCTAATTCACGCATTCTACTAGCTAAAGTATCGTAATTATACTCTAACGTTTGTGTAAATATTGTAGGATCTGGTCTAAAAGTAACTGTTGTTCCTCTTTTATCTGTATCTCCAATAGCTTTTACAGGATAAAGCGCTTTTCCTTTAGAATATTCTTGTTCCCAAATTTTACCATCTCTATAAACGGTAGCACGTAAATGTTCGGATAATGCATTTACACAACTTACACCAACACCGTGAAGTCCACCAGAAACTTTATAAGAATCTTTATCAAACTTTCCACCTGCTCCAATTTTAGTCATTACAACTTGCAGCGCAGAAACACCTTCTTTTTTATGCAAATCTACAGGAATACCACGACCATCATCTTCTGTGGTAATCGAGTTATCCTCATTAATAGTTACCGTAATATTATCACAGTGTCCAGCTAATGCTTCATCAATCGAGTTATCTACAACTTCATATACCAAATGGTGTAAACCACGAGTACCAACATCTCCAATATACATAGAAGGACGCATACGTACATGCTCCATTCCTTCTAGCGCTTGAATACTATCAGCAGAATAATTGTGTTTGTTAAACTCTTCTTTTTTTTCGCTCATAAATTTTAATTTATTGACTTTGTATTAATTCATTTTAAAAGGTCCCGTTATGCAACGGAATTAATTCAGCTAGCTAAACTCTCACTACTTCGTCTTGAAAAATCAGTGCTTCATTAACCTAAAAAAAGATGCTTTACAGCATCCTTTTGAACACAACCAAAGATACGAATTTTGGATGCATTTTAAAAGCTTTTCATCGATTTAACGCGATAATTATTAACATTTGTTGAAAACACAAAAAAGGGCTTAAACCTGCTAAAAACTAGCTTAAAATTGATTTTAATTTTAAAATTAACCCTTAAAAAAAACAAAACAACAAAAACACGTTAGAACGCATATTTCAACGTCTTGCGATAGATCACCTAGTAATTTACTCGTAATTAAATAGGTACTAAAGCGTTAATACTTTAACATAGCACAAATCTGTTTTATTTTATTATATTTGATACCCTAATCTACTTTAAATGAAATTTTTCAACCCTGCTTTAATCAGGTTTTTAATACCTATAGGAGGCTCCGTACTTTTATTTCTAATTTATAATGTTGTCTTTTTTTCTTTTCATAAAGGGGACAGTGTATTATTTATTAGCTCCTTCTTATTTAGTGCTATAGCTGTTATTTCATTTATCACTTTCCGCTTTGTAAAAGTAGTAAAACAACCTTTTGACTTAATTATTCACGCTATAAATTCGAATGATTTTAATTTATTATCTCATTTTAATTCTGATGGGAATTTCAATAAAATAGGTCACTTTATATTTAAAAGTTATTTACAAAAAGAAGAACTTCAAAAAGCGAAAGAAAAAGCAGAAGAAAGCGACTTATTAAAAGCTTCTTTTCTAACCAACTTGTCGCATGAAATCAGGACTCCGATGAATGCTATTTTAGGGTTTTCTGATTTATTGAGTACTCAAAATCCATCGGAGGCGGAACGAGTAGATTATATTAATGTCATAAAGAGAAGTGGGAAAAATTTGGTATCCATTATAGATGATTTAATTGAAATGTCTAAAATTGACACCAACCAAGTAAAACCAAATTTAAAAGCTTTTAATTTAGACGAAACGTTATTAGAAATAAAACAAGCAGTCGAAATTACAATTCCTAAGGACAAACCTTTACGACTGTTTTTTGACAAACCAAAACACGCTATTGTATATCAATTAATAAGTGACGAAACCAAATTACGACAAATAATAGTTAACCTTTTAAACAATGCTATTAAATACAGTGAAAAAGGAACCGTTAATTTTAGCTACAAAATAAGCACTCAAAACAATGTCTTAGAATTTTACGTTACAGATACTGGTATCGGCATGTCTAAAGAAGACACTAAAAATATTTTCATTCGGTTTAATAGAATACAAAATGACAAAACTATTAATTTAAGCGGATTAGGTTTAGGACTAGCAATTTCTAAAGCGTACATTGAAATGTTAGGTGGCGAAATCTGGTTAGAATCTATAGAGAATTTTGGCTCTACATTTTCATTTACCATACCACTAAAGCTAAATAGACTAGCCACACAACCTATAACAGAAATTGCTCTTAAAGCAGAAGACAAAATAAAACCTTTAAATATTCTTATAGCCGAAGATGATGAGATCAATTTCATGCTTATAAATAAAGTAATGAAAATTAGAAATTATCATGTTATAAGAGCTAAAAACGGAAAAGAAGCAGTAGAAATATGCAAAGAAAATGATTCAATTCAATTAGTAATTATGGATATGAAAATGCCAATAATGGGAGGTTTTGAAGCAAGAAAAATAATAAAAACATTTAAACCATTTTTACCTATAATTGCACATACAGCATACTCCTCTGCAGAAATAAGCAGCAAGGTTTTTAATGCTGGTTTTATTGACTGTATTACGAAGCCATTAGACAAGACAAAACTGTTTAGAATTATTGATAGAATTGAGCATTTGACTCCAGACATAGACACTACCAAGACTTTTGTAAATTAAAAAGTATTTGAAAAAGGAAAGATCATAAACAATAAATTTGTCTTACAAACGACATCCTTTTCTTTAAAAATCGATGGTTTCACACGATAATTATAGGCAGCCGAAGCAACTCATTGATCTTAACAGCAACAAACAAGAACTTATTCACTCAGACTTAACGGAAATAAAAAAACCTCGCAGAAGCGAGGTTTTAGCACTATAATCTATACTTATTTAATAAAAATTATTCAACATTTATGACGTTGCATAAGACTTATCATGCACGTTTGCAATAGCACGACCAGAAGGCTCATTCATGTTTTTAAACGCTTCATCCCATTCTAAAGCGGTAGCAGTACTACAAGCTACACTTGCTTCTTGCGGCACACTTAAAGCTGCTGCATCACTCGGGAAATGTTCTTCAAAAATAGAACGGTAATAAAATTCTTCTTTGTTTTGTGGTGTTTGTATTGGAAAACGGAATTTAGCGTTAGCCATTTGCTCATCGGTTATTGCCTCATTCACCATTTCTTTAAGGGTATCAATCCAACTATACCCAACACCATCACTAAATTGTTCTTTTTGTCTCCAAGCTACACTTTCTGGTAACATGTCTTCAAATGCTTTACGAACCACCCATTTTTCCATGCGTTCTCCGTTAATCATTTTATCTTGCGGATTGATGCGCATAGCAACATCCATAAACTCTTTATCTAAAAATGGTACACGACCTTCAATTCCCCAAGCAGCCAAACTTTTGTTTGCTCTTAAACAATCGTACATGTGTAATTTATCTAATTTTCTAACAGTCTCTTCATGAAACTCTTTTGCGTTTGGCGCTTTATGAAAGTATAAGTACCCTCCAAAAATTTCATCTGCTCCTTCACCAGACAGTACCATTTTAATTCCCATAGATTTAATAACTCTTGCCATTAAATACATTGGTGTAGAAGAACGAATCGTAGTAATGTCATAGGTTTCGATGTTATAAATAACATCTTTAATAGCATCTAAACCTTCTTGGATTGTAAATTTAATTTCATGATGTACCGTTCCAATATGATCTGCTACCTTTTGTGCAGCAGCTAAATCTGGAGAACCTTCTAATCCTACAGCGAATGAATGCGTTTGTGGGTACCAAGCATCAGACGTATCATCACTCTCCACACGTTTTTGCGCATATTTTTTTGCGATTGCCGATACCACGGAAGAATCTAATCCTCCAGATAATAATACACCATAAGGCACATCACTCATTAACTGTCTATGCACTGCCGCTTCCAAAGCTTCTTTAACTTCTGCAATACTTGTTTGGTTATCTTTTACTGCATCATATTCGCTCCAATCTCTGTTGTACCATTTTACAAATGCACCATCTTTACTAGACATATAATGTCCTGGAGGAAATAATTCGATTTTAGTACAAATCCCTTCTAATGCTTTTAATTCGGAAGCCACATAAAAAGTTCCGTTTTGATCCCAACCAATATATAAAGGAATAATTCCCATATGATCACGAGCAATAAAATATTCATCTTTCTCTACATCATAAATTGCAAATCCGAAGATCCCGTTCAATTCATCTACAAAGTCCACACCTTTTTCTTGGTATAAAGCTAAAATAACTTCGCAATCACTTTGCGTTTGAAAATCATACTTACCATCAAATTGCTTACGTAATTCTCTGTGGTTATATATTTCGCCATTTGCTGCTAAAACCAGTTTATTATCTGGACTAAACAAGGGTTGTTTTCCTGAAGCTGGATCTACAATTGCTAAACGCTCATGCGCTAAAATGGCTTTATCGTCACTATAAATTCCGGACCAATCTGGTCCACGATGACGAATTGTTTTAGACATTTCTAAAACCTGAGGTCTTAAATCTTCACTCTTTTGTTTAAGGTCGAAAGCACATACAATTCCACACATAACTTATATATTTTTAATTTTTTGTTCTTTGTTGTTATCATTACTGAGGCAAATATGCGATTGTTGTTTCATATTAAAAACACAAAACAAATAAATGCTTTCATTTTATAACAAAAATAATAATTTTTAAATAAAATTGAAACTACAACAAATATATTTACTACTATTTCTTATAAAATTGTAAACTTTAACTTTCAATTACGACTTTAAGGATGGTTTAATACGTAGATAGTATATCTTAAACAATCAATAATATATAAAAACAAATTATGAAAACACCAACATTACTTACAACTAGTGCAAT
>JAGPUY010000015.1 GCA_018067265.1 Oceanihabitans sp.
AAAAACCTTCCGAAAAAATGTACGACAATAATTAAGATAAGAGTTTTAAGATACCGTTAATTATTCATACCATTTCTTACAATACGCTCTTAAAACATACATTGCATACTCATATCGCTCACTTGCTTTAGATATATCGCCTTGCAACCTAATTTCTTTGGCAAGCATGATGCTATAAAAACCTTTCCCTTTTGCCATTCGCTCAATGGTTTTTAAGCTATTTGCATCCATATCTTTATAGATTTCTTCAATCCATTCGAATTGTTCTTTATACAACATGCGTTCATCCCAATGTATTGCTACTTCTCCTTTTAAAATAGCTTCGGAAAGGTATAAAGCATTCATATCTAGAAAGGCATTATTAAAAACGGTTTCGCTGCCTTGATAAGAATATATTTTTACATTTTTTGTAATGAATAAACTATACGGAAACACTTTAACTAGTCTCAATTTATTAGAAATAAAATGTGCCATTTTTGGCCAAACTACTTCGTGTCCTTTTTGGTCTATTTCGGTATAATACCATTGATAAAAATCAGTACGCTGTTTTATGGTTTGGTATTCTTCCGGAAAGTTATTTTGAAGATTATAACTATTGGCTTGTTGCCAAATTAGGGTATTTTGTTTTCTATCGGAATGCAACCAATCTTTTTCAGATAAAATATTTTTATTGGTTTCTTCTTTATATTGCGGAAGACTTTTCCATTCTTTGGAAGAAGCTGAAATAGAGATAAAAAACAGGAAATAAAAGAAAAATTGCTTCATGTATGCTTTCTGTGAATCGGACTGCCGCTAGGAAGTAACGGATAATCTCTTTAATTAGACAAATGATGCTGAATTACATCCTAGTAAAGTCTAAAAATACAAGATTATTTGGAAAGCGCTTTCGTACTAGAAAATATTTGTTTTAAAATAATAAGTACCGAAAAGGAAAATGTTAGTGTCATTAACGTACCAGAAAACATGACGATGTATTTGGTCCAAAGTAAACCTTTCCATAGTAAATAAAGGCCTCCAAAGGTTAGAACTACCGAAATAAAAGGTTCTATCATTAAAAATAGCTTCCATTTTTTATTCAGTTTTGTAGTACTTAAAATAAGACCTAATAAAAAGAAAATGATAGACATAGATAAAATATGTCCATGTACTAAAGTAAGCATTTCTTTTTCGCTCTTTTTAAATTTCATTACGGTTGCATCTTCATCTGTTTCGTTTCCTAAATACTGTTCTTCTATTCCGTTAGGATTAGCAGAAGATGTTTCAGAAACAAACAACAAACCGGTAAAAAAGCCAATACTTAATATCACAACAAAAGTGGCTATTAGTAGTTTTAACTCTTTTGGAAACGTATGTATTAGTCCGTTAAGTTGCATTTACAAGATTTTTTTTTCGTGAAGTATTTTTAAAGATGCTAATAAGTTATTCATAGCATTGGTCATCGATCGCACAGAAATAGTAGCACCAGAAATAGCCATTATATTATCATTATAACGTAAAGTATCTCCTTGTGTTTTTCCGGTGAATTGTTTTAGCCAACGTCTACTACCAATTTCGCCGCCATAATCTTCTCTATAAATAAGTACTTTTGTTTTTAAAACAATAAGTTCTGGATCTAGTAAAACCAAATAATCAAAAGCATCGGTTTTACTTGGTGCTTTTGCAACATAAGCATATCCTAAAAGGGAATCTTCTTTTTTTATTTCGAATAGATTATCACTTCCAAAAGTAGCAGGAAGATCTGGAACCACTTCCGAAGAAATAGTAATGGCATTAAAAGCAAAAGCCTCTACACTAAAGGTATCTTTAATTTCCTTATCCACCTTTTTCTGCAAATGTTTAGGCAAGTTAAAAGACAGTAAAGTAAACGTGATACATAGTATAAAAACTGGTTTCATATTCATTTTGTAAAAGTATTATATTTTATTGGCATTAATCATGCCAACAGATTTAAATAGCAAATAGCTAAAGTGAAAAGACTCACTTTAGCTATAAACATTACTCCATTAACTAAATCAAATCTTTAGAACCAAACTCCGAAACCAACATTAAGTTGACCGGTTGCTTCATTCCCTGCTGCTGCATTATCTAAAATTTGGTAATCTGCTTTTACTACTGCTCCATTAGCAATGTGGTAACTTAAACCAGCAGTCCATTCTTGTCTGTTAAAAGCTAAATTTCTAGTAATTGCTGCATCTTTTGTTGCTGCATGCGTATCATATTGCTCATAACGAACAAAGGCATCTAATTTTTGCTCTTTAGATAAAGGCAAAAGGTTATAAGCACTTTCTACATACCATCCTTTTAATTCACTACCTAAGTTTGCTTCGTTTAAGGTATTATAATCATCTGCATCACTAATTAATGCGTGGATATATTGTCCTCTAGCAGAAAAACGTTTTTTAATATAACGTGCATCTAATCCGAACATATTAATACCAACATCTGCTCCTGCAATTTCTTGTATATCATCTGCTGCTTGCGTTCTACCAAAGTAACCAGAAGCGCCTAAACGCAAACCAGGAATACCATAATAATCTACTTTTGCAGAAAGATTAGGCGTATTCACTGTAGACTCTGCTCCTTTTTGACGACCATTACGTAAACCATTACTTCCGCCTAAAGTTTTATCTCCATTTAAAGAAGTGAAACCATTAAAAATATATGCTTGGTAACGTAAAGAAGCATCATCAAATTTACCAGTTACACCAACACCAATTTCTCTCCATGTAGTAGGCACAATGCTTTTGTCCATATTAGGTCTTTCCACACCATTAAAAACAGTTGGCTCATGGTATTCATTTACAATTCCCATTGGTACTAACATTAAACCACCACGAATGTTTACTTTATCGTTTAAGCTATAGTTTAAGAATGCTTGCTCGATATATACTTCTTTGACGTGTTCGTATTCAATCTCTGTAACAAACTGTACTTTATCACTAAACTTATATCCTAAAAGCATCACTAAACGGTGTACATCTAAAGTTCCATTAGCACCTTCTGGTTGGTTATAATCTACTTGTGCATAACCACCAATAGTTATTCCTTTGGATGCCGTACCATTCAAAATGTTTTGCGCAGCGTTAATTTGCTGATTTTTTCCTGCTGTTGTATCTTGAGCAACCGTTTGTGAAAACCCTATTGTTGCTGTTAACATTGCAATTGAAAGTAAAATTCTTTTCATTTCTTTAATTTTATTTAGACTTAATATAAATAAGTTATAATTTTTCGAGTGCAAAAATAGAAATGAAATTGACTTAGACCAACTTTATTTAGATTTATTTTAAATAAAATAGAATTTTATAGTTTCGGGCAGCGTTTACAATTAGACTTTCCTTTCTTTTTATACTTTTTACAGCATTTCGATTTCTTGTTAACACTGCAACAAATAAAGCTTGGCGTTAATAAAACGGGTGTTATTTCGGAAGATATTTGTGTTTGCATTATTTTAATTCATTCTAAATAAAAACAAAACTACAAAAAAAAGATTCCTGTAAAGGAATCTTTTAACATTTAATTATCACGTTTTTATCTACGCTTTGGCATTCGCTGCAGCAATAGCATTTACATCACGATCAAAAAGATAATGTCCAGATTTATCATTTCCTATAATGTTAAGCTTATCTAATAGTGTTCTTGCTAATGCTTCTTCTTCTAATTGTTCGCTTACATACCATTGCATAAAATTATGAATGCTATATTCTTTATTCTGTAAACTTTCAAAAATCACATGATTGATTTGTTCGGTTACAAATATTTCGCTTTGAAGAAATTTCTCAAAAAGTTCTATAATTCCGCTATACGATTCTTTTGGTTTTTCTAATGCTGGAATGGCTACATTCCCGCTTCTTTCATTAATGAACTTTACAAGCTTAAGCATGTGCACGCGTTCTTCTTCCGATTGATTATAAAAAAAATCTGCTACGCCATTAAATCCATTCGCATCTGCCCAAGAAGCCATTGCTAAATATTGCATAGAAGCTTGTGCTTCATATTTTACTTGGTCATTTAATAGTTTTTCGATAGTAGTATTCATAGCTATAATTTTAAATAGTGTGTATTTTCGTTTATCTGTATAAAAGTATTGCATTTAGCGCGAAGCACCAAAAGCAAATTCCTATAAAATCGTTAAATCTAATGATACTTCGTAAAGATTTTTGTTGCTTCGTTATATGCACTTTCAAAAGACATTGCATTTAAGTCATGCGCTTTTTTTGTGGTTAAATACGAGAGTACTTTTTCGGTTGGCATGTTACCAGTAAGTTCATCTTTGGCCATCGGACAACCGCCAAAGCCTTGAATGGCGCCATCAAAACGTCTGCAACCTGCTTTGTATGCGGCGTCTACTTTTTCGTGCCAAGTGGTTGGTGTGGTATGTAAATGTGCTCCGAACTCGATTTCTGGGTATTTAGGAATTAAATTAGAAAATAAATAGTTTATGTTTTCCGGATTAGAAGTTCCTACGGTATCACTTAACGAAAGGATTTTAACGCCCATTTTACTTAAACGTTCGGTCCATTCTCCTACGATATCTACATTCCAAGGATCACCATACGGATTACCAAATCCCATAGAAATGTATACTACCACCTCTTTATTGTGTTTATGTGCTAGGTCTAAAATATCTTGTAAAATTAAAACCGATTGCGCAATGGTTTTATGTGTATTACGCATCTGAAAGTTTTCGGAAATAGAAAAAGGATAGCCTAAATAATCAATTTCAGGATGCTGACAAGCAGCTTCCGCGCCACGTAAATTTGCAACAATAGATAATAATTTACTTGTCGTTTTACTTAAATCTAATTGTGCTAAAACTTCTGCAGTATCTACCATTTGCGGAATAGCTTTTGGAGAAACAAAGCTTCCGAAGTCCACCGTATCAAAACCTACTCTCAAAATGGACTGAATGTATTGTACCTTAAGTGCTGTTGGTATAAACTGCTTTATACCTTGCATAGCATCTCGAGGACATTCAATAACTTTTACGTGCTTGTTTTCCATATAAGCTCAAAGATAGAAAAGATTCGTGTTAACGAAAACGATTTCAAATAGTTTATGGCAATATTATTGATCCCAAAAAACCAAACCAAATTGCAAAACCTAAAAGGCCACCAATAAAACCTGAAATAATAAATGAAAAACGATATTTAATTGGTATTACTTTAAAAATAATAAATAATGAAATTGCCAAACCTAAAATAAAACTTATTGAAGGCACTATCCATTGATTGAAACCAATATATCTAGATATCCCAAATTCATCTCCATAGAAATTAT
>JAGPUY010000051.1 GCA_018067265.1 Oceanihabitans sp.
GTAATTCTGTCTACTATTTTAGGAACGAAAATAATTCCGAATACTAAAACAGTTAGCGCGATACCTATATATGAATAATTTGGTTTTTTGCTCATAACTTATATTTTTTAACGAATGTATTTTATAGTTTTCTGGACAAGCTAGAAAGCACAAAATTTATTCGCTTACGTTTTTTAAATCGTTAGCTCTTCTGGTTTCCGAATTAAAGTTTCCCTTTCGTTTTTGTCTATATTCTGTAAAAAGGATTCTTACATCTTCACTCATTTTATTTTTCAATTCGGCCACCTCAATACAATCGTAGGATTTCATTTGGTAGGCTGGCTTGTTCTTTTGCTTTTCACTATCGGATCTATCGTCTATTCTTCCTCTTAAATTTAATTCCTTATCAATAATAACCACATCATCTGTAGCTAGATTTGCATCTAGATCTTTGATTAAATGTAGGCTTTTATATAATTTTTGAATTTCTTTATCGGAAGCCGAAACGTATTTCCAGTATTCTAAATATTCGTATTTACTAAGTTCGCTTTTTAGTTGTTCTACTTCCGCTTTAGCGCTATCTGGAAGCACCATAACAACCTGAAACTTTTTAAAACCTTTAAACTTATCGTACATCAACTCTTTCAAGTTAGACATTGCAGTAAGCTTATCCATTGGTTTGTTTCCTAGAAATCCTAAAATAGTAATATGGTCTTTAAGTAAGATGCTTTCGTTTTCTGTGGAAGTAAAAGAAGTAATGTCTAAAACATTTTCTTCAAGAATATCTAAAGCAATATAATTGTGTTTTGCAGGATATAAAAACAGGAGAAATACTACTGGAAGGAAGAATAAAATTCCAAGAATTACATTTCTTTTAATCAGCTTTTTGTTCATAGTACAAAAATAAAAAAAGACGGTTTAATAACCGCCTTTTATATATAATTTAACTGAAAAATTACGATTTAAAAATCATTTTTAATAAAACCTGAAGAATAAACAGATTCTATATAACCACCTTCTTGTAAAAGAATAAATACTAGGTATACTATTAAGAAGATTGCGGTCCATACTACCATACGTCTTAACGCTTTTACTTCATCACGCATGTGCATAAAATCCCAAGTGATATAATATGCTTTTACAATAGTTAATATAATGAATATCCAGTTTAAGATTTTCATCCCTAAAAACTTACCCATTAAAGATTCGGGTTTCACAATACCTAACGCTACTTCAATTACAGTAATAAGTGTTAAAAAAACTAATACTCCCCAAATTTTTGAAGTGTTCGATTTAAATTTAACTAAACCTCTAAATATTTCTAATTTATGCTCGTGTGCCATTATATGTATATTTTTTTTATTTAGATTCCCGTCTTCACGGGAATAAAAAATAATCTATTTTATTAAACTAGGTAGAAGAAAGTAAATACAAATACCCAAACTAAATCGACAAAGTGCCAGTAAAGTCCAACTTTTTCAACCATTTCGTAACTCTTACGTCTTTCATACGTTCCTAAAATAACATTAAAGAAAATAATGATATTGATTATAACTCCTGATAATACGTGAAAACCGTGAAATCCTGTGATAAAGAAAAAGAAATCTGCAAATAATGGCGAACCATATTCATTGACATGAAGATTTGCACCTTGTACAAATAATCTTCCGTTATCTTTTAGTTGTTTCACAGACTCTTCTCTTGATAAGACTGTCTTTTTACCTGCTTCGTTAATGATTTGCGTTCTTACTAACACTTCTGGATGTGCTGCTAAACCATTATTTATTTCACCCATTGTATATGCTGGTAATGCACCCTCATCGACAAACCATAACCCGTTTTTACTTTCGTGTTGTGTTCTTGTTCCTGTTTCTACTTTTGCAAAATCGGCAACAGCAACGCGGTGTCCTTCGGCATCTACAAACTGTAAAATGTTTCCACCTTTTGTTTGCACTGCTCCAAATTCTCCTTTAATAAAAGTGTTCCATTCCCAAGCTTGAGACCCAACAAATATAATACCACCAATTACTGTTAAAAACATGTAAATAGTAACTTTTGCTTTATTCATATGGTGTCCTGCATCTACGGCAAGTACCATGGTTACCGACGACATAATAAGTACGAATGTCATAAAAGCAACGTAATACATTGGTGCTTCTACACCGTGTAAGAATGGAAAGTGCGTAAACACTTCATCTGCAATTGGCCAAGAATCAATAAATTTAAATCTTGAAAATCCGTATGCTGCTAAAAACCCAGAAAAGGTTAATGCATCGGAAACGATGAAAAACCACATCATCAATTTTCCATAACTTGCTGTTAGAGGTTTGTTCCCTCCACCCCAAGTTTTACCTTCTGTTCCAGTAGCTACTGTAGTATTCATATAATTGGTTTAGTTATTAAAGTTGCACAAAAATAATCATTTTATTTTTCTAACGAAACATACAACACTAAATTTTAAAGGACTCGAAGTAAGCTTTAGCTAATACGCTAAAAAAGAACCTTAAAAAAGCGTTAAAATTATCTCACGAAATATAAAAACAAAAAGAGATATACCCAAAGTATATCAATAAAATGCCAAAAGGTTGCTGCTAACTCAAAGCCCAGCATATTTGTAGCATTATACTTTTGTTTAAAATGATTATAAATTACTACTAACAGACAAAACAAGCCAACAATAACGTGCAAAATATGCACCATTGCTATTAAATAGATATAAGACATGGTAACATTACTAGTTGGACCAGTAAAATTATACCCTAAATCTATGATTTGCTGAAAGCCGGTAAATTGATTAATAATGAAAACAACACCCAAAACTAAAGTGGTTAACAACCATATAGTAGTTTGTTGTCTGTTGTTATTTTTTACGGCACGTTTTGCTAAAATAAATGTGATGCTACTTAGTATAATTACAATGGTGCTAATTATAAAAGCATTAGGCAATACAAAATCTTTTAACCAATCTGGCCTAGCACTACTGACTACAAAAGCACTTGTCCATCCTGCAAAAGACATTACTAATGAAATTATACCAAACCAAAGCATCATCTTTTTTGCTCTGCCGTGTTTTTCTTGTAAAGTACCTTGAGTTAAATCCATGATTAACGTATAAATTTATCTAATACATATACTATTTGTAGCAATGTAATATAAGAAACACTAGCAAGCATTAATGTTTTTGCTGCTTGTGTTGTCATTTTTTTAAATAATTGTAAAGCAAAATAAAGAAAACCTAAACCTAAAAGGCCAACTATAATTGCTGCAATTGGTGTAAGGTATAATTTTCCAGTAAAACCAAAGGCAGGAATTAACGATGCTAAAATGGTCCAAACGGTATACACGATAGTTTGTACTGCGGTACCTTTATCTCTCTTTCTGGTAGGCAACATAAAGAAACCTCCTTTTTTATAATCGTCGAATAAAAACCAGCCAATTGCCCAGAAATGTGGGAATTGCCAGAAAAACTGTATGGCGAATAAGGTTCCTGGTTCTATACCAAAATCATTGGTAGCCGCAACCCAACCTAACATAAATGGAATAGCTCCTGGAATAGCACCAACAAAAACAGATAATGGTGTTTTTGTTTTTAACGGCGTATACACACAAGCATATAAAAATATAGAAATCGCTCCAAACATGGATGTTTGCGGATTTATGATATATAAAATAACGATCCCTAAAATGGTAAAAATAGAAGCAATGGCAAAGGCCGTATTTACAGACATACGTCCTGCAGCAACTGGTCGATCTTTGGTTCTATCCATTAAAGCATCTAGATCTTTCTCTATAATTTGGTTGAAAGCATTAGATGCACCAACCATAAAATAACCTCCAAAGGCCAATAAAATAAGGGTTTTGTAATCTACGGTGTCTACACCTAACAGGTAACCTGCAAGTGAAGAAAACACGACACTTAATGCCAAGCGCATTTTAGTAATTTCTTTAAAATCTGAAATTATAGTATGTTGTACTGTAGATGTGGCTTTTGTACTCAAATAAAACGCTTTGTTTTGCGAGTGCAAAGATACTTTATAAAACGATATTTAAAAAGAAAAAACCACAAGCTTTTTGCATGTGGTATATTTTCTTTTTAAATGTATGAACTCTTTATATGATAATAATAGTTTTATAATAAAAGATTATATATTTAGTTGTAAGCAGTATATAGTTTTACCTATAAGAGTTACCAACCTACATTCTCTATTTTATCTACAAGTGACCAATCTTCTTCCTCTTTTTTGAAAACATAAAACGTTGTTGTAGTTCCTTTTATATTATGACTAGACACTAAAAAAGCATGATCTTTTTTCTCATTATAATAAGGTTTTGAAATAAAGTTTTTAGAGTAATAACTATTAGTCCATTTAATTAATAAATTCTTTTTGTTATTAAATACTATATTCGTGCTATCCCATTTTGTATCTTTTAATTCGGCTTCTATAATTTGCTCTATATCTTCTTTGGTGAACACACTATCCATAACTCTATATTTAGCTTTCCATTTAATCCGATTTTGTTTTAATTGAAGCGTATCATATCCTACTCTATCTGTAATAGAATCGTAAACAAATGTGGTATAAAAAGGTCTATGCTTAAATCTGAAATCATAATAATTTCTTAATGATCCTATTGTTTCATTTCTTCTACTTAACTGATAAACACTATCACTTGGTTGTTTAGTAATCTGTATGATTTTATCTAAAAAATAATAATCATCGTTATTTACCTGTGCTTTACAATAATTTACAGATAAAACTAAAAAAATTAAAATTAGTTTAGTCACATGTTTTTGTCCCTTTTGCATTTGCTGTAATATTTGAATTTTCATAAGCCAATAGTGTTTGCGCTTCAATTTCTTGAGGTGTTGTTAAATTATCAAAAAACACATCGTAACCATTTAAACCGCCCCAAACAAGTTTCTCTGCATATTCTAAATCTACACCATTTATATTATTATAATCACAATATGCTACAATACTCTCTGCTAATTGGTCTATAAAATCAACATAAATATCATGCATTTCTTTGTCGTAAATATTAAACAATGTATCATTCGTGTCATCATTAAAGAAGTTATCCATAGCAGTTTTTAAGTCTGTATATGCAGGATATTCATTTAATAATTCTCCCGTGTAATATAAACGTAAAATATAAGCATGTACTAGTTCATGATAAAATGTATTAATAAAGCCCAATGTAGTGGCTGTATCTAAATGAGTATTATTAAACTGCAATATTAAAGTGCCATCTGCTGAAGGTCTATATAAAACTCTAGCGCCTACATTAGCTGGCATTGGAACCAGAACTTCATCAGAAATTTGACCTGTTGCCCAATCTTGAAGATTAAGGTTATGCTCATTTGTTCGTAAAAAATAGTCGCTTATTGTATTGGTAAATGTTGAGTTTATCTTGTAAATAGACCTAAAAACAGCAAGTGCTTGACAGTCTTTGTCCATGCCATTAATCAATTCTTCTATATCATCAAAATCCAAATCACTGTTATTGCTCATTGCCTCTATAGCCTCTAAAGCAAAATCATAATTTTCAAGCATACAATTTCCGTCTTCATCTTGAAGGAAATCTTTAATCTTAGCTGCTTCATATTTATTTTCCTGCAGCCAGTTTACAGCTCCAGAAACATCAAGCAAACTTGGTATACATTCTAGAATTTCTTCGAATGGCTTTGGTTTAGGATTTGGAACCGGCGAAGTAACTGGTGTATTTGTGTTAGAGCCTGATGTTATGGGACCTCCTCCATTACTTGTACTTCCACCACCACCACTGAGACACTCTACGGTTTCAAATATATATGCAGGTGTACAATTTGCTCCAGCAGGATGAACAAAGTCACCCCAACCACAACTTAGAACAACGCTACACTCATCGTTTAATACAAAAGATGTAATTAATGAAGAATCATAATCTATCCGCTCTACAGCTTTGACACCTTGAAATACAAAAGAATCATGTATATCTAGATATTCTAGCGATTCGGAATAATAAGTTATTAGAAACGCACTTATTATTTGGCTGCTGTCTATTTGTATAACCATGTTTTTAAAAACATCTTTCTCTAGAGCATTAGTAACTAGCATTGTATAAGATGTTAGCCCATTAATTTCAATTTCTCTAATTGTAGTTGAGTCTATAGAAAACTCACTGGTACTTCTCTCTTTACTGTTTTGGTTTTCAGGGTGCGTATTTCCATTTATTACTTTAGAATATGCTTCCTTAAATTTTAGTTTTTTATTAGCTGTTTTAAAAGAATATTCTTTAACTGTAAACCCTAATTCCGTGAAGGAATTAGTTTGCTCTACATCCTCCTTCTCACAATTAACCAAAGTTAA
The DNA here is from genome assembly GCA_018067265.1 of Oceanihabitans sp. Lineage (GTDB taxonomy): Bacteria > Bacteroidota > Bacteroidia > Flavobacteriales > Flavobacteriaceae > Oceanihabitans. The sequence continues at coordinate 6,330 of JAGPUY010000051.1, forward strand.
TGCAAAAAAGAGCACTATAATCTTAATGTTTGTTTTTAAAATGCTTTTCATTTTTT
>JAGPUY010000265.1 GCA_018067265.1 Oceanihabitans sp.
ACGATTTGCTTTGTGTTGGAGCAACAGACAATATTATGCTTTCCTCTACTATTGGAAGAAATAAAAACCTAATTACAGGGGAAGTGCTTTCGGCAATCATTAATGGTACTGAAGAACTTATTCAAGACTTAAAAACCTTTGGTGTTACTATTCATTCTACTGGAGGCGAAACGGCAGATGTTGGTGATTTAGTTCGAACTATTATTGTAGATTCTACAGTAACCGCAAGAATGAAACGTACAGATGTTGTAGATAATGCAAACATTAAACCTGGCGATGTCATTGTTGGTTTAGAAAGTTTTGGTCAAGCTACTTACGAGAAAGAATATAATGGAGGAATGGGAAGCAATGGCTTAACTTCTGCTAGACATGATGTCTTCTCCAAATATTTAGCAGAAAAATATCCGGAAAGTTTTGATGCTTCCGTACCAGAAGATTTAGTGTATTCTGGGAATATAAAATTAACAGACGCGGTAGAAGATTCGCCTATTGATGCAGGGAAACTAGTCTTATCGCCAACAAGAACCTATGCACCAATTATTAGTGCCATCTTGTCCAAATACACTAGTGATAGTTTGCACGGAATGGTACATTGTTCTGGAGGAGCGCAAACTAAAATACTTCACTTTATAGATAATCTACATATTGTAAAAGACAATATGTTTGCGGTGCCACCATTATTTAAACTTATTCAAGAACAATCTAAAACCGATTGGAAAGAAATGTATCAGGTTTTTAATTGCGGACATAGAATGGAATTATATGTAACTCCAGAAATAGCAGAAGATATTATCGCTATTTCAAAATCCTTTCATGTAGACGCTAAAATTATTGGTCGCGTAGAAGCTTCCGAAGAGAAAAAGTTGACTATTAAAAGTGAATATGGTGTTTTTAACTATTAATACATTTCTAAATACAAGAATGGTATTAAAAGTAGAGGCTTAATGAGTTTTGAAAAAAAAGTACTGCTTATTATATCATTACTATTATTAGTATGTAATATCTATGTCGTTTCTGTTTACACGATTTTTGAAAATAGAATAATCAGGTGGATCAGTGTATTCGTTTATTTTTTATTATTCCTTTATTTTAAAGGATATAAAAATAAGGCCATATGGATTGTTTTTATGTGCTTTTTAATTTCTGATTCTTTTATGCTTTTTTATGAGGATAGCGTCTATAATAAACTAACTTCATTATTTTCAATTATTGGCTATTTAATCTTTTTGAGTTACGGATTGAAAAAAGTGCAATTGCGAAAAGTAAATAAATTACTTATTGCCTTTTTTGTGGTTATAATTTCTTTAAACTTCTTTTTTCTAGATCAATTAATACGTTTTATAGCGTATCGATTACATGACGATATACAGCAAATAATGCTCTATTTCTATGGTGTTGTACTTATTTTGGCGTGTGTTTTTGCAGGAAACTATCATTTCACATCCAATACTACAAAGTCTATGTTTTATATGTATTTTATTTTTGGCTTTGCACTTTCCGACTTTTTTGCAGTACTAGCGTATTATTTAAATTTTGACCTGTTATATATTCCAGCAATATCGTTTTACCTTTTTTCATACTTCTTTATGATAAGATACGCCATTCATGATTATGAAGAGGAATATGTGGTAGTAGTGGAATAACAATAAAAACTACTACTTGCCGTTTTCTTGTTAAAAACTGTTAAAAAGATTAAATACTTTGTTGAAGTATTTAAATTCGTATGCTATTAAATATTACACATGAAAAAAGTTTTATTACTATTACTCGTTTTTACGATTCAATTTACTTTTGCACAATCTGATGCTACAGCCGTAGATACCACCTTTAGAGAAAATTTTCCGAAATGGAAAAACAAAAACATTGCTACTCTAGATGTAAGTGAGGTGGCTTTTGTGAATTGGAATTCTGGAGGAAGTAACTCCATTTCCGCATTATTAGGTATTGTTAGTCAGGCAAACTATAAATTCAAACACTTTTTTTGGAACAATAATATTAATATTCGCTACGGAATTAATAAGCAACAAGAACAAGAGTTAAGAAAAACGGAGGATATAATTGAAGTTAATTCTAGTGTTGGCTATAGAAGAGATAGTTTAACCAATTGGTTTTTTACTTCTAGATTTAATTTTAAAACACAGTTTACAAACGGGTATACCTATCCAAATACAACAAATCCTATTTCTAAAATTATGGCTCCGGGCTATTTGTTTTATGGTGTAGGAATCGAATATGGTAAAAACATTGAAAAATTGTCTGTTTACTTTTCTCCAGCAACTACTAAATCTACTTTTGTTTTAGATCAAGAATTAGCAAACGCCGGTGCATTTGGTGTTAAACCAGCTATTTTAGACGAACAAGAAAATGTGATTAAAAATGGAGAACAAGTGCGAAATGAGTTTGGCATACTAATTACAAACGCTTATGAAACAGAAATCGCTACCAATGTTTATATGAAGCATGCCGTAAATTTTTATACCGATTACCTTAATGGCTTCGGAAACATAGATGTAGACTGGCGAGTAAACTTAGATTTTAAAGTTAACAATTACATTAGAGCCAATCTAGGTTCGCATTTAAAGTATGATAATGATGTGAAAAATCTGATGGCTATTAGTGAAGAAACGGAAGAGGAAGCATACGTAGAAGAAGGAGCTAAAGTACAATGGAAACAAATTCTTGGTATTGGTGTGGTTGTAGATTTTTAGTCTATACTATTTGTGCTTAAGTAATTATAGAACTCTAAATCTTTTAAATCCTTGATTTGTT
>JAGPUY010000124.1 GCA_018067265.1 Oceanihabitans sp.
ATGAATAGTTACTAATTCTCCTTTTACCTCTTTTAAAGGAAGGTCTTTAAAAAACAAATTCTTTTTAACACCAAAACCTTCCGCAAAAACGATATGTTTTGCACTAATATCTTTATACTGAATCGTATCTTCTATAATTAATGCTTCATAATTAAAAGTATCTTCCAATAATTGGTTTCCTTCTAGTAAGTATTTTTTATAGCTTTCAATTAAAAGCTTCGTATCTATCCTTCCGGTTCCTAAAACTTTTCCGAAGCCAAAATTTGCATCCAATGCTTGGCTATCGTTTTTTATTAAAGCTGTAGAAAGGTATTCGGTAAGTTCCGGTTTATCCGAAGCAGTAAACCAATCGTTTTGTTCTTGCACCGAAGTAAAACGTCTATATACTGGTGTATTATAATCTAAAGTAACCTCTAAATCCTTTTCTAGCTTTTTATAGATTGGTAGTGCAAGTTCCAATTGTTCTTGGCTTTTCCATACCGAAGTAAAACGTTTTAAAACTACTGGATTATATAATCCTCCAGCAACAACAGAAGAGTGTTGCGATTTATTATCTAATACCACAAAGGTTTTACTATTTGCTCGTAATTGCTCACAGAAATGAATTCCGGCCAAACCACAACCTACTATAATGTAATCTACATTTTTCATGAAGGTAAAAGTACTATAAAAGATTTGAATTTTGAAGAAACAAAAAACGCTCACTTCCTTTTTATCGGTAGTGAGCGTTTTCTTTATTTAGAATGTGATTAGTACGACCACATATCCATTTCAAAATTTCTAATTTTATCTTTAATTCTGTCCGATTCTAGAAGTTGCATTAAAGCATTTTCAGTAATATATTCATCTACTGTTCTATCTCCAAACACGTTTTCTTCTTTATACACATAGCCGTTAAAACGTCTAGCATTTAAAATATGATCGAATGAAAATGGTACCGCACTGTTTTTATTATTGAATGCTTTTGCTTCATGCAAAACATCTCTTGCATCTGGAAAGAATATCCAGTATAAAGGATTTGGTTCTTTGTTAGCTTCATCATCACTATCAATAAAGTTTACATCGGCTGCTGCTGGAGCAAGACCTAATAATCTATATTTAAGTTCGCCTTGACGCTTATCAAAATACCATAGACCTTTAATTAAATATGCACTTACATCATAAGAAGAAATTTCTCTTTTAGTAATATATTCTGCATCGACAAAACCGTCTGCATTTAATTGATCATAACCAATATCTAAAGTATCTACTTTAGAAGTTATATCTTTTAAATCTTTAAGACTACGTTTTGCAGTAAAGTAAGAATCATCGTAAACATTTTCTATTTTACCTTCACGGATTGCTTTTGTTAAAACATCATAAAGAGAACGTCTGTTACTTCCTATATTATTTGTATCAATTGGATAATATAGAGAAAAGTTTACACGCTCATCTAAAACCACTTTTTCCCAAGTCATCTTAGAGTACATAATGTCTCTATCATCTACATAACCGTATTCTAATGGTTTATCATTATCTACAGCTTTCTGTGCTTCTGTTCTAACGCCTATCTCTTGAGGTGTTTTCGCATTTAAAATATTTGCCTGCGAAAAACCTGTAGTTGTTAGTGCTACACTAAAAATGGTTAATAAAAAAGATCTATAATTCATCTTACAATAATTAATTTTAATTAATAATACTATAAAGTTGGTTTAGTTAGATAACTCTATAATAATTGGTGCTGCTGGCTTAATTCTTGGTCCATTACTACTTGATTTAATATCAAATATTTGAACATCAGAACCACGTTTTGCTTTACGTAAAGCAGACTTCGCTTGTGAGTTAAGTTTGTTACCTTGACAAGTAACACTTGGTGAACCAGGTACTTTAAATTTGAATGATGTTACTCGTAATGGTAAATCGAAATCAAAGTCTTCTAATACCGCTTCTACTCTACCAATTTCTACATTGTTTCTTGGTAAACCAAATTGTCCTGTTTTACCAGCCATTTGACCAGAAGGTTTAGGGATATCCTTAATTCTAAATGTTTTTCTATCCGAAGCTGGAGTACCGTCGTCTAGTTTAGCAGTAACGTTAATAGTTACTTCTTTACCAGTAGTTGGTACCATGTTGTATTTACCTGTTCCAGATCCTTTACTTAAACCTGCTCCACTAGCAGATACTTTATTATCTGGTACACCTGCAAAAGAAATAGTCATCGGGTTACTTACACCACGATAAACCACATTCATTTTGTCTGCAGATATCGTTGCAGAGTTTGGTCTTGGTACTACCACGTAGTTTGCATTAACGATAGGAATTTCTAATTCCTTACCATTTTCAATAAAAGTAAATTTACCTTCTATTTGGTGCTCACCAACATTTCCAACGTTGAAATCTAAAGTAGCAGCTCCAGTGGAGTCAATAGCTTTAGACAAATCTACTTCATTACCTTGAACACTTAATTTAGTAGGTGCAACATTTGCATACTTACCAATAACAACTCTACCTTGGAATTTCTCACCTGCAAAAAACGCAGATTTGTCAGCCAATACAATTGCTTTATAGTTATTTAATGTTGTTGCTTCAGAAACAATGTTTCCTAAGAATAGACTAAACATATCCGATTCTGTTACTTTAACATCATTTTGCATTGCTGTTAACTTCGTATAAGAAGCAATAGCTGGGAAACCTTGATAGTTATATGCTAACCAGTCAATCTTTTTTCCGTCTTTATTAGGAACTTGTTCGGTACTGAACGTTTTAGCGAAAGCTTGCGCTCTACCTCTATAACTTTCATCTTTAGCAAGAACATCATTAATAGCCTTTTTATACGCATTAATATTGTCCATCACTTCTTGACCTTTCTTTGTTAAACGATCACCTGTAAACCAAGCTTCATCCAAGATGTCTGTTTTATCCATTGCTTCGAATGGTAACTTTCCTTGTTCGTCTAATTTATATTGACCTGTTTTTACTAGATCACTTTTTAAAGATTCAATATACTTGTAAAATTTATCTGAAGCAATTTTAACTTCCTGAGCTCTTGCTGCAGGTATTTTAAATTCCTTTGGATTTTCATCAGATTTTATTTCTAATTCGGCTAATAACTTATCATTTCTAGTTGTAGTTGCTTCGTTAGAATCAGCGAATTTCGCTTCCATCAGTCCAAATGCTGAAAGTACTTCTTTAGACATATTCATAGCCATCATTGCGATGAATACTAAATACATTAAGTTAATCATTTTCTGCCTTGCGGATGCTTTTCCTCCTGCCATGTTAATTAGTTTTTATTGGTTAATAAATATTAGTTAATAATACTAATTAGTTTTTGTTCATTGCAGAAAGCATTCCACCATATACTCCGTTTAAAGAAGATAAGTTAGAAGCTAAAGATTGCATTTGCTCTTTTAATTTAGTTGCATTTTCAACCGCTTCTTCATTAATACTTGCTTGTCTACTAGCGCTATCCATTTGTACTTTATAAAGGCTATTTAAAGACTCCATTTGTGCAGCAGCTAAAGACATTTCTTCGCTATATTTCTTTTGTGCTTGAATTCCGTCTACCGTTGGAGAGATTCCTTTAGCAGCACCTTCAAAATTCTTGATACTTGCACCTAAGCTAGCCATTAATTCGCCGTCAATTTTAGCGTCTTTTAATAAGTTGTCTAATTTTTTAGAAAGTAAACCTTCTGCATCTTTAGGCTCTTCTTTTAATTTTTTACCTCCTAAAGAAGCTCCTCCTGATAATTCAGGATATACTAAAGACCAGTCCAAATCACTTGATTGTCTTTCAAAAGCAGAATACGTAAATACTAATGCTTCTACAATCATACCTAATGTTAGGATTTCAGAACCATAAGGCCAGTGCTGAATTTTAAATAAAGCTCCAACGATTACAATTGCTGCTCCTAATCCGTAGATCATATTAGTTACTGTGATTTTACCTTTTTGTGCCATAATTTTAGTTTTTTGTTAAGTATTGCTACTTTAGTTGGTTATTAAATTATTATTAATTGGTTATTAATCTTATCTAGCGTTCGCTGTTACATCTGTTCCCATGTAATCTTGAACGGTTCTGAAGCCAATATAACTTCTTGCAGAATCTGCATATTCATAATCTCTAGAACTTACTTGTAAATAGTAGGCAACATCTTTCCAAGACCCACCTCTAACCACTTTACGTTGGTTATTTACATCATTAACACTAGGATTAATTGTAGAAACATACTCGTAAGAAGCAGGATCGTAAGATGCGCTTACCCATTCCGATACGTTACCAGCCATGTTATATAAATTAAAATCATTAGGATCATACGACTTCGCTTCTACGGTGTATAGCGCTTGATCTGCGGCATAATCTCCTCTTAAAGGTTTGAAGTTTGCCATGAAACATCCTCTATCATTTTTAGCATACGGTCCACCCCAAGGAAAAGTTGCTCCTTGTAAGCCTCCTCTTGCTGCATATTCCCATTCTGCTTCTGATGGTAATCTATACTCATTTACAAAATGTTGATTTTTTTCTTTTCTGTATGCATTATGGTATAAAGTTCTCCACTCGCAAAATGCTTTTGCTTGTTTCCAAGAAATTCCTACTACAGGATATTCTCCATACGCATCATGCCAGAAATAATCATTATGCATTGGTTCGTTATACGAATATGCAAAATCTCTAATCCAAGCGGTAGTATCTGGATAGATCTCTACTGCTTCTGTAATTAAGAATTCGGATCTTCTTTTTCCTTTATTGCTCGCCTTTGCAGCTTTTTCAATATCCATATAGGTATATTGAAATTTAAATTTAGAAACATCCCATGTACGTTGTCCGTTATAAGACTCCTCTATAGGTAAGTACATTGTATCCATTACTTCTACATAGTATTCATCTGGATATTCCGCAGTATCAAAAAGTAAATCTACATCGTGATTTAATTTTCTTCCTTCGTAACCAGTTTCACCCATGCCACTGTAATTGTCATACATGTATTGCTCGTAGGCATTCATGTTTTCTGGATCTGCATCTTTAAATGCAAAATCACCAATACCACCATCACCAGGAGTTGCTCCTACTTCATCTGCTAGTATAGCAAGTTTTGTTCTAATGGTAGAGTCTCTCACCCATTGTACAAATTTACGATATTCACTATTTGTGATTTCCGTTGCATCCATATAGAACGATCTTACCGTAACCGTTTTAGTAGGCGCATCTTGAATTCCAGCTAAATCATCATCTGATTTACCCATAATAAATGCTCCTCCAGGAATTAATTCCATACCATAAGGTTTTTCTGGATGCCATTTTTTTCCTTTAACACCGACTAGCTGCCCTCTGTCTCCAGAACCACAACTTGTAAGGAATGCTAAAACTACTGTTAATAAAAGAAAATTCTTCATATTTATTGAATACTCGAGGTTAATTATTCTATGCTCAAAATTTAAGAGCGTAAACATATTTATATATTTTTTAAAAAACAACTTTTTTGTCAAAAAAAAATACTGTTCGTCGTAAAAATAAAACATTTAAACGACAAAAGAACTATTTTATTACGTTATTTAATCTATACGCAATTCTTTTGAAAGGCTTTGTACCATCGCTCTGGTATTATATTGTTACAAGCATCTACATAATCCTGATGCATGCAAGGTAATAACGTATGTCTTTTTAATTTATTATTCACTTCGTTTAAAAAAGGTATTTCAATCCACCATCTACCTGTTTTTATACTTTTATAAAAAACCAAATCTTGATCTTCTATGAGTGTAATAAACTTTTGATAATTATTTTCATCTTTAAAATCATCATCTTTTACTCTATAATTTACGCCTTCTATAAAGTACCAGATAATTTGAGATATAAGCATAGCGCTTATTTCATCGTCTTTAGAAGGTTTATATTCCCAAAGACCAAAAGAAGTCACTTTGTTACTTATTCCTGCGTAGCGTGAAATAGCACAGATCTCTTTACCGTCTAAACCATTTGGGGATACTCTTTGATTTAAACTTACTTCGGACGACTTAATTGCGCCTAAATCAATACTTACAATATTTGCATCTCGCATGATAGGTTCTACAACGGTAATATCATTAGAAACTTGACCTAAACGGTATGCATCGAAATACAATTTTTCCATTAAATCTATTTCTTCTTGCGAATTGAAATAGGTTTGATAACCAATTGCGGAATAATTAAATAAATTAAATGGCTGATCCAATATTATTTTACCAACAAAACTTTTGTTTTTCATTGGTTTTGCAGAATCTCCTAAATCAAATTTAGAATCTACATTAACAATATTCACCATTGGTATGATATCATCGTAAGCACGATAATTAGCGTAGGTTAGATCTTGACTTCCTCCAATTATAATAGGTATAATTCCTTTTTCGACTAAAATAGTAATGGTAGTCTTTAAAGCAAAGTAGGTATCTTCAACAGATTCGCCTTTATTAATATCACCTAAATCGGCAATACTGGTATTCCAACTACCAGGAAAAAGGGCATAAAAGGATTTTCGTATTTCGTTTAAGTTGAAATCTTCTCCTATATAGTCTACATCATTTCTAGTTTCAAGAACTCCTAATATAGCGAGATGTACACCATCTAACTCTGGAATACCTTCTTGTTTAGAATGTATTTTTAATTTTCTACCTAAAGCCTGTACTGGCAATAATTCATTGTGCGCTAAAACTAAGTCGGAAACTGGTGAAAGAAAATCAAAATTCATGTACTATCTATTTCTTTT
>JAGPUY010000154.1 GCA_018067265.1 Oceanihabitans sp.
CCTCCTTTTGCTGTACCATCTAATTTGGTTACTGCCAAACTGGTTACTTCTGTAGCTGCTGTAAATTGTTTTGCTTGTTCAAAAGCATTTTGTCCTGTAGAGCCATCTAATACTAAAAGCACATCATGAGGTGCATCTACAATTACTTTTTGCATGACACGCTTTACTTTCGTAAGCTCATTCATCAAGTTTATTTTGTTGTGTAAACGTCCTGCCGTATCTATTATAATAACATCTGCATTTTGTTTTACACCAGATTCTAAAGCATCAAAGGCTACAGACGCTGGATCACTTCCCATTTCTTGACGTATCATTGGCACATCTACGCGATCTGCCCAAACTTGTAATTGTTCTATTGCTGCTGCACGAAAAGTATCTGCTGCACCAAGTACTACTTTTAGTCCTTGTTTTTTAAACTGATATGCTAATTTACCAATGGTTGTTGTTTTACCAACTCCGTTGACACCAACTACCATAAGTACATAAGGTGTTTTACTTCCATCTGCTTGCTTTGGTAATTTAGGAATCGTGTATTCGGTTTCTTCGCCAGAATGTGTTTCACTTAATAAAGCTGCAATTTCTTCGCGAAGTATTTTATTTAGCTCGTCTGTACCTAAATATTTGTCTTTGGCTACACGTTCTTCAATTCGTGTAATGACTTTTAGTGTCGTATTTACACCAACATCACTGGATACTAGTACTTCTTCTAAATTATCTAAAACGTCATCATCTACTTTAGATTTTCCTGCAACAGCTTTGCTTAATTTACCTAAAAAGTTAGCGCTAGATTTTTCTAAACCTTTGTCTAATGTTTCTTTTTTTTCGGAAGAAAATATTTTTTTAAAAAAACTCATCGTTGTTTTGTTGTTTGTTATTTAGTGGTGAAGTTGTTGCTTCACGTATTTCTGCGTTACGGATTGCAGCGACATACTTTTTGCTTTTTCTGCAAAAAGATATAGCGGAAAGCCTGACCTTTAGGTAACGCCAAAATGTAATAACAATAGTCGAGCCTTTTTTAAGTTACTGAAATATTGTCATTAATCTGAAATGTAAATATAAAACAAAAGCCGCTTTCTTTAAGAAAGCAGCTTTAAAATATCTTTTTTTAAGTAGACTTATTTTTTTGCTAAAAAATCAGCTACTAAATCTGGTGCCATTACAGACTCCACAAACATGTAAGCTCCTGTTTTTGGAGACTTAACCATTTTGATTGCTTTTGTTAATCTTTTCGAAGATGTTTGTAATGATGCTACGGTTTTCTTTGCCATGACGTATAGTTTTAGTATTCTATAAAAGAATATTATTTAATTTCTTTATGAACAGTCATTTTCTTTAAGGTAGAATTGAATTTTTTAATTTCCATTCTATCTGGAGTGTTCTTTTTGTTCTTAGTCGTAATATAACGAGAAGTTCCTGGCAAACCAGTTGCTTTGTGCTCTGTGCACTCTAATATTACTTGTACTCTGTTCCCTTTTCTTGCCATTTTCTTAAGCTTTTAAATGCGGCTATTATTTTATAAAACCTTTGGTTCTTGCTTCTTTTAAAGCAGCAGTAATACCTATTTTATTAATGGTTTTTAATGCTGATGTAGATATCTTTAATGTAATCCACTTATCTTCCTCTGGAATAAAAAAGCGCTTTTTGATTAAATTGGCATCAAATGTGCGTTTAGTTCTATTCATTGCGTGAGACACGTTGTTTCCAACCATTGCCTTCTTTCCTGTAAGTTCACAAACTCTTGACATTGTTCTAAATGTATTATTGTTATTTCAAAACGAGGTGCAAATATACAAATTCTTTACGTATCCCCAATCTTATTTTTATCTATTTTTTAAAATTTCTTTTTGAAGCATTTCAAAAGCCTTATTTACGGCTTTATTTATCACTTTTATTCTAGGCTTCCCAAAAGTAAATTTCTGCGAATATACATTGTTTTTTGTTGCTATCGCAATAAAAACGGTTCCAACTTCGGCATCTGCATCCCCTTTTGTTGGTCCAGCATTTCCTGTGGTCGCTATTGCAAAATCGGTTTTAAACAATTGCAACACATTTACCGCCATTGCTTCTGCTACCTCAGCACTCACCACGGTATGTTTTGCAATAAGCGCTTTGGGCACTTTTAGCACCTCTATTTTTATTTCTGTTGCATAGCTCACCACACTTCCTTTAAAGTAGGATGACGCTCCTGACATGGCTGTTATGCGTTCTGCTATTTTTCCGCCCGTGCAACTTTCTGCGGTTGCCAGCGTTTGGTTACTTAAGTGTAATTCTTTTGCAATTAAGGCTTCTAACGATTCTTCTTGATCTTCAAAACCGGTAAAATATGCTTCTATTTGCGGAAGTAACAAACGAATTTGTTCTTCTACTTCTTTAATTATTTCTTCTTTATTATCTCCTTTTGCAGAAAGACGCAAACGCACTTTACCTAAATTAGGTAAGTATGCCAGCTTAATATGTTTTGGTAAATTATCTTCCCAATCTTCTATTCTTTCGGCCAAACTACTTTCTCCTAAGCCATAAGTCAGTAAGGTTCTATGCAGTATAAATGGGCATTTATATTTTTTTTGAAGTCTTGGAATTACTTCACCATCTATTAAAGCTTCCATCTCAAAAGGAACTCCTGGAAGGGAAATAAAGGTTTTATTTCCTTTTTCTAGCCACATTCCTGGGGCACTACCAACGGTATTCATTAAAGCGGTTGCTTTACTTGGAATTAATGCTTGGTCTATATTAACTTGTGAAAGTGGTTGTTGAATATATTTTTCCCAAAGTAATTCTATATTCTTTAAAACGGCGGCATTTTGTACTAGTGTGTCTTGAAAGTACGTTGCAATCGTTTTTTTGGTAATATCATCTTTTGTTGGACCTAATCCACCAGTAATTATAATGATATCTGCATTTTCTTCTGCTTCTCGTAAAGACTTTAAAATATGCTCTTTATCGTCTTGAACGGAAGTTATTTGATAAACAGATACGCCAATTTTATTTAGTTGCTGTGCAATAAATGCGGAATTGGAATCTATTATTTGACCAATAAGAATTTCGTCTCCTATGGTTATGATTTCTGCCTGCATTATAAATTAAAGTCCGAACGAATTTCGTCTGAAGCCTGTTTTACTGCCGCAAGTACAATTTGAAGTTTAGGGGTTATATCTACCCCTTTTTTCTCCAGTTTCCCCCAATCTTGCACTTCTATTAAGTCCGCTAAAACTCCCAACTCAAACATATCGATAGTTGGTTTCATTTTATGCGCTACCTGATAGGTTGCTAGATGGTTGTTACTTTCTACAGATTCTTTTAACACTTGCGCATCTGCAGGAACTTCTTCTAAAAAAGTTTGTGCTAGTATATTAATGAACTCTTCATCTCCTTCTGCCAGTTCACGTACTCGAAATAATTTATAATGTTGTTCCATTTATTTTACTGTTATTGAAAACATTTGTGTGTTTTCTATGCATCCTACTAGTTTATCATTGGCAACGACCTTGCCAACTCCTGCTGGAGTTCCCGTAAATATAATATCTCCTATCTTTAAAGTAAAATATTTTGACACATATTCTATAATTTCATCTATTTTCCAAAGCATATGACTTGTATTTCCTTGTTGCACAAGGGTTTCATTTTTTCGCAATGAAAAGTTTAAATTATCTACATCTGGAAATCGCGTTTTATCTAGCCAATCTCCAATTACTGCGGCTCCATCAAAAGCTTTTGCTTTTTCCCAAGGTAAGCCTTTTTCTTTTAATTGTCGCTGTAAATCCCGTGCAGTAAAGTCTATTCCCAATCCGATTTGGTCATAATATTTAGACGCAAACTTTTTTTGAATATGCTTTCCAACTTTATTAATTTTTACTAGAATTTCTACTTCGTGATGTACATCGTCTGAAAAATCTGGAATAAAAAACGGTTGCTTTTTTAACAAAATAGCGGTGTCTGGTTTTAAAAACACGACAGGATCTGTTGGCTTTTCGTTTTCCAGTTCTTTAATATGGTCTGTGTAATTTCTTCCTATGCAGATTAATTTCATTGAAAATCTTAATTTTCATTTCCGCGAAGGCGGAAACCTTATTGTTTTATATTTAAGAACAAGACCGTTTCATTTGCAGAAACAAGACATCTATGTTAACTTTATTCTTGTCTCTTGGTTCTTGTCTCTTGGCTCTTTTTAATCTAACTTATTATTAAAGGTACGCAACTTTATTGCGGTAAGCACTTTTTTTGTATACAAAGGAAAGTCTGCATTTAGCAACCAACCAAAGTAACCTGGCTCCTTACTTAACACATCTACAACACGTTTGTTTTTATGTTTCCCAAAAGAGAAACACTCTTCTCCTTCTTTATTAAAAGCGAGAAAACCAGCAAAATCTGCAAACTTTTTACGGGAGCTAAATTCGGCAAGAAACTTGGTGTCATTTTCTAGCGTATCGTATTTTTCTATTTGTGCTTTTAAAACTTCAAACGTTGCATTGGTATCGGCTTCGGCACTATGCGCATCTGTTAAATCTTTACCGCAATAAAATTTATATGCAGCAACTAATGTACGTTGTTCCATTTTATGAAAAATGGTTTGTACATCTACCGAAGCTCTATTTTTCATATCAAAGTCCATATCTGCACGAAGCATTTCTTCCGCTAAAAGCGGAATATCAAAACGGTTCGAATTAAATCCTCCTAAATCGGAATCTTTAATTACATTATTTATCTCTTTAGCAAGTTCCTTGAATGTTGGCTTATCTGCTACATCTTCATCTGAAATACCGTGAATTAAGGTTACTTCTTCTGGAATATGCATTTCCGGATTCACTTTCCACGTGTTACTTTCTTGTCTTCCGTCAGGAAAAACTTTTAAAATAGAAATCTCTACTATTCTGTCTTTTGAAATATTAATTCCTGTTGTTTCTAAGTCGAAAAAACAAATTGGTTTTATTAAATTTAAATTCATTAGTTTGGAATGGTTTCTGCAAATATACTTTTTATTATATTTATCTAATTTTTTAATCCATAACTAATAATGAAAAAAACTACATTTTATTTTTTACTTTTTTTTGTATCTGCATTAAGTATTGCACAAAATAATCATGCACATATTTCTATAGAAAAAGAAGAAGTTGGAAAACGCGTAGCGATTTTTGCTGTTAATTCTAGCAGTACCGATTATGAAGTTTTCTTAAAAATAAATGCCACTGGTTTTAGAAAATTAGCGGAAAACCCAATTACAAAAGTAGTTCCTGCGAAAACGAAAGTTAAAATGGGACAACTTCTAAAAGTTTCTAAAGACTCTAACTTTACGTATGGAATGATTGTTAACGAAATTGGACACGACACCGAAAAAGTAGCCAACGCTATTGATTTTACTTTTGACGAAAGCAAAAAGAACAAACCGGTTATTGTTTTTGTGAAAGACTATTGCGACTTATGTGATAACACTATTAAATTATTTAGCGATAATAATATTGTACATACTATATATAATATTGACGAAGACAAAGAATACTATCAAAAAATACAACAAGAGCTTATAAACCGAAAAAATGACAAAACGTCTCTAGTTCCAATTATAGAAGTGGAAGATTCCATTTATAATCGATTAGAAAGCAGAGATAAATTGATTAAAGCTTTAAAGAATCATTTTTAAGATACAATAAAACAAAAAGCACCATTATAAAATGGTGCTTTTCTTATTAAAATATTTTAGGATTTAAAAATGAGATTCTTCGCTATGCTCGGAATGACATTAACTCCTTTTTTTTTTAGATCTCGCGATTCGAATCCCAAGCTTCTAAATAATCTTTAACTGCTTTTACAAACTGACCTCCAAGCGCACCATTTACAACACGATGGTCATAAGAATGCGACATAATCATCTTGTAACGAATACCTATAAAGTCTCCTTCTGGAGTTTCTATAACGGCAGGCATTTTACGTATGGCACCTAACGCCAAGATACCAACTTGCGGCTGATTGATTATAGGAGTTCCCATAATACTTCCAAAGGTACCAACATTAGTTACGGTGTATGTTCCGCCTTGAATATCGTCTGGTTTTAATTTGTTTTCGCGAGCTTTATTAGCCAAGCTATTTACCTGTTTTGTCATACCAACCAAGTTTAATTGATCTGCATTTTTAATTACAGGAACTATTAAATTACCATTTGGTAAAGCTGCTGCCATACCAAGGTTGATATTTTTCTTTTTAATAATAGTATCTCCTTGTAAAGATATATTTAGCATTGGAAAATCACGAAGTGCTTTTGCAACTGCTTCCATAAAAATGGGTGTAAAGGTTAAATTTTCACCTTCACGTTTCATGAAACCATCTTTTACTTTCTTTCTCCAATTCCATATTTTGGTTACATCTGCTTCAATAAAACTTTGTACATGTGCACTTTTTTGTACAGATTCTACCATGTGATGTGCAATTAATTTGCCCATTCTGGTCATTTCTATAATCTCATCTTCTCCACTAACTACAACTGGAGCAGCTTCTGTTTTTGGTTTTGCAGCTTTGCTAGCTGAAGGTGCAACACCGTTAGATTGTGCTGGCGTAACTGTTGTAGCTTGCTGCGTACCTCTATTTTGTAAATAGGTTAAAATATCATTTTTAGTAACACGTCCTTCTTTACCTGAACCTGGAAGCGCATCTAATTCGACTTGCGCAATTCCTTCTTTCTTCGCTATGTTTTTAACTAAAGGCGAGTAAAAACGCTCTTCACTAGAAATTACAGGAGCAGTTGTTTCCTGCGCTGCAACTACAGATTGAGCAACTTCTGCAACAGCTGGTACTGGTGCTTCTTCTTGTTTTACAGCTTCTACTTTTGGAGCAGATGCCGCTGTAGAAGCACTTGCTTCTGTTTCAATAATAGCAATGGTTTGTCCTACTTGTACAACATCATCTACATTAAATAGTATTTCGACTAAAACACCATCGACTTCACTTGGCACTTCACTATCCACTTTATCTGTAGCAATTTCTAGAATTGCTTCATCTTCTTCAATAGTTTCTCCAACTTGTTTTAACCATGAGGTAATTGTTGCTTCTGCAACGCTCTCTCCCATTTTAGGTAATTTTAGTTCAAATCTTGCCATATCTATAATGTAAACCTTAGTTTTTATTTTTGTTTTGCAAAATTAATAAAAAAGGAACGATTTCATTCCATATTCATTAAAAATTAACAAAGCTTATTTTTATTAAAAATGAAGGATTTCGCCTCGGTTTTGTGAGTCGTTACTTCCGATGATAAAATTAGCTCTTTTTGGAATAATTTTAAAAGTATGCGTATTATTTTTTTGCAGATCTATTATATGCCTTATAATTTCTTTATAACGCATGGTATTTGCATCAAAAATCACTTCTGCATTTGCCTTCACCTTTTTTGCATCTGTTACTTGATATCCATCTATTGGCAGGTTTTTCAAAAAGGTAGCATCCTTCTTATAAGAAAAAACAGCATAATTGTTTACTTCCTTTACTGCTACAGCAGGAGCCTTTCGAAAGCGTATTGCAAACTGAATTCCTAACCAAACTATGGCATCAAAAAAGATATTGCTTTTAAAATGCTTTTCATAGAAAATCTGCATGGCACCATAAAAACGTTTTGCATACGCTGCATCCTTTAAAGTACTTTCTCCTTTATAATGTATCACCGTGGTTTCGCCAAAATAATAATTTTGATATCCCGCTTTTAATATTTTATAAGACAAGTCGACATCTTCACCATACATAAAATAGTCTTGATCAAAACCTTTCACTTCGTTATAAACACTACGTTTCATAAACATAAATGCACCAACAAGAATATCTATTTCACCGACTTCATTTTCTTTTAAATGATTAGAATAATAGTTTTTAGAGTTTCCAATCATTTTTTGAAAAGCAACTTTTACAATTGGAATATTACGTTTACTTTCTGGAAGAAAATTTCCGCTTCCATCTATTAATCTACATGCAATTGCGCCTAGCTTTTCTTGTTTTTCTGCAAAGTTTAAAATTTGAGTAAACGTATCTTCTGCAACTACAGTATCCGGATTTAAGATACAGATATATTCCCCTTTGGCTTGCGCAACTCCAATATTATTTCCTGAAGAGAAACCAGAGTTCTCTTTATTCTCAATCAATTTTACTTGTGGATGGTTCTGCTTTACCATTTCACAACTATCATCTGGCGAATTATTATCGACCACAATGATTTCTGCATCTATATTTGCAATAGCTGCTTGTACACTTTGTAGACATAAGTCTAAAAAATAGCGTACATTATAATTTAATATGACTATAGATAATTTCATGTGACTATAAATACTGCTTTTTAAAGGTCACATGTAATTCGCATTCAAGCATAAAGTTAAAATATGATAATTCTATTTTGCTCATTTCAAATAAGATAGGTTAAGATTTTAAAGAAGCTTCAAACGGAATTCGATTAATAATACTTCTTCCTAGTGTAATTTCATCTGCATATTCTAACTCATCTCCTACCGAAATTCCGCGAGCAATAGTAGAGGTTATTACTTCATAATCTTGAATTTGCTTAAAAATATAAAAGTTAGTGGTATCTCCTTCCATAGTAGAACTCAATGCAAAAATTAGTTCTTTTACATGCCCTAATTTCACTTTCTCCACTAAAGAAGTCACGTTTAAATCATGAGGTCCAATACCATCCATTGGTGAAATTTTTCCTCCTAGCACGTGATACAAACCTCTAAAAGAACTTGTGTTTTCTATTGCCATAACGTCTTTAACATCTTCTACCACACAAATTAACTCTTGGTTTCTGTGCGGATTTGCGCATATTTCACACAAATCAACATCACTAATGTTATGGCAAGACTTACAAAACTTAATCTGAGAGCGCATATTCTCTAGTGCTCTAGACAGTTTTAACGTTTGTTCTTCCGGCTGTCTTAATAAATGCAAAACCAAACGTAAGGCCGTACGTTTACCGATTCCCGGTAATTGTGACATTTCGTTTACTGCGCTTTCTAATAGTTTTGAAGAAAATTCCATTATGGCGAATTTAATATTTATTATCAACTTGTTTGAGTATCTTTTAAAGTAATTTGTATTTTGCTCACTTTAAATAAATTTTATGTCAGCTACACAAATCATTTTACTCATAGCAGCCTATTTTGGAGTGCTTATTTTAATATCCTATTTTACTGGGAAAAAATCTGGGAATGATGCGTTTTTCAAAGGAAACAAACAATCTCCTTGGTACGTCGTTGCTTTTGGAATGATTGGCGCTTCGCTTTCTGGAGTAACTTTTATTTCGGTTCCTGGTTGGATTGAAGCTTCACAATTTAGCTATATGCAAGTAGTTTTAGGCTACATTGTTGGTTATGTTGTAATTGGTACGGTTTTACTTCCTTTATACTATAAATTAAACCTGACTTCTATTTACACCTATTTGGAAGAACGTTTTGGAAATTATGCCTATAAAACGGGAGCTTCCTTTTTTATCATATCTAGAGTCATTGGTGCTAGTTTCCGATTATTTCTAGTTGCTAATGTTTTACAAATTATTTTATTTGACGAATTAGGAATAGAATTCTGGCAAACCGTTACTATTACGGTACTTCTAATTTGGTTATACACCTTTAAATCTGGAATAAAAACAATTGTTTGGACAGACACTTTGCAAACCTTATTTATGCTTGTTGCCGTTGGTGTTGCTATCTATTTTGTTAGTGATGCATTAGATCTAGGCGGAAGCAACGCTTTAAGTTTTGTATTGGATAGTGATTTAAGTAAAACCTTCTTTTTTGACGATTTTAAATCTGGAAACTACTTTTGGAAACAATTTATTTCTGGAGCATTTATAGCTATTGTAATGACTGGTTTAGATCAAGATATGATGCAAAAAAACCTTACTTGTAAAACTCTGAAAGATGCACAAAAGAACATGTTTTGGTTTACTATTGTTTTAACTGTTGTGAACTTTATCTTTTTAAGTCTTGGTTTATTACTAACCGTTTATGCACAACAAAACGGTATTGATGCACATAAAGACGACTTGTTCCCTATTCTTGCTAAGAACCATTTAGGTGTTGGTGTTTTTGCTTTTTTCTTATTAGGATTAATTGCTGCAGCGTATAGTAGTGCAGATTCTGCTTTAACTTCTTTAACAACGTCTTTTAGCATTGATATTTTGGATATTGAAAAGAAACACAGTCCGGAGAAACAGGTGCAAATAAGAAAACGCATTCACGTATTAATCTCTGTAGTTTTAATACTTGTAATTGTTTCTTTTAAGTACATCATTAAAGACGCAAGTGTTATTGCAAAACTCTTTGTTTTTGCAGGCTATACTTATGGTCCGTTATTAGGTTTATATGCTTTTGGTTTATTTACCAAATGGCAAGTGAAAGATAAATTGGTGCCAATTATTGCCATACTTTCTCCTATTCTATCGTATATAATAAGTGTGAATAGTTTAAAGTGGTTTGGATTTGAGTTTGGTTTCTTTATTCTAATTTTAAATGGATTTTTAACCTTTCTAGGATTATTTCTTATTAAGAAGAAATAGTCCA
>JAGPUY010000163.1 GCA_018067265.1 Oceanihabitans sp.
AAGAACAAACTTAGCATACCATCTAAACGAAAATAATACCATTCAGTTAAATCATTTGTTAAACACGTTTACTAGAGATTCGGATGATCCTATGCTTCCTGCAGTGGAAAATGCATTAAAAGAAGAACGTGAATATATGAAGTCCATTTTAGCGCTTTCCTTTGAAAATATAGCATTTAACGATAAACTAAGGACTTCTATTTTTGCAAAATCCTATTATATGGATAGAACTTCGAAATTACGAACGCGAACTTCTAACACATCTAGTGCAACTATAGTTATTGAAGAAAACAATATAAGCTCGAACGACTTGGGGTATGGAGGTTCTATTTCTTATACCTTTTCTCCGAAGTTCACTGTATTTGGTTCTGCTGAAAAGGCAATTCGTTTACCAGAAGCTAACGAGGTATTTGGAAATGTTGCAGCCAATGTAAATGCTTCTGTAAATCTGAAACCAGAACATAGTAACAATTATAATTTAGGATTTTCCTATGATAATATAGCGTACAAGAAACACACTTTTGGAGTAACATCTAATGTGTTTATTAGAGATACCGAAGATTTAATTATGCAATTCCCAACTGGAAGTAATGAAGAATTCTTCGAAAATTCTAATATCGGAAAAATATACACAGAAGGTTTCGACTTTACCCTAAACTATAATTATGACGAAAAAATATACTTTAGTGGTAATACCTCTTTCTTTAATGCTAGAGATTATAATGTAACCTATGATGTAGACGGAAACCCAATTACACCAAGCTATGAGCGATTAGCCAACACGCCTTACTTTACAATGAATTATAATTTAAAATTCGATACTGCGGATTTTATTCAAAAAGGATCAAAACTATCTAGTTATACCAATTTACTTTATGTACATGAATTTTTCAGACATGGTAGTACGCTTGGTGGTGCTGGAAAAACAGATATTCCGAAGCAAATATCTTTCGATGCAGGATTTGCTTACACGTTTCCGAAAAATAAAATCACATTAAGTTTTGATGTTAAAAACATATTGAACAATCAAATATTCGATAATTACGCGCTGCAAAAACCAGGAAGAGGTTTTTATAGCAAACTTTCATTTACAATTTTATAAAACCAATTTTAATCTAAACATTATGAATTTTAATTTCAAATCTTTATTTCATATAGTCTGTTTATCAGCTATAACTTTAGTTACATTTTCTTGTGGTAATGATGATGATATTTCTACTGGAACAACAGAAGAAGCATCGGCTTACAGACCATACCATTTAGTAATAGGTTCTAGTGCTACAGGAAATTCTGCTACATACACGCAAGGAGTAACTGTTGAAGAACTTAACGACCCAACAAAAACATTTACATTTAATGGTTTTGGATATGAAGTACCATCTACGCGTACGGCAAGAGTTTACACATCTAATGATGGTAAAACAGTATACAACTTAAATTATGGTGGTGGTGATATTTCAAAATATAACTACGTGAGCGGACAAAACTATAATTTAAGTTTAACTACCGATATTCAAGCGGTAATGGGAACAGCATATCCACGTTGGACAAAAATGGATGACAATTATGCCATGTTGCATAATGTAAATACAGAAAACATTTATGAAGATCCTACCGATGAAACTTCTCCTTACGTGAGAACTATCGCAACGGTTACTTTAGCAAGAGTAGATTTAAGTACGATGTCTGTTTTAGAAAACACTTCTTTTGAATTCCCATATAACAATGATGAAACGGCAGAAGGAATTCACACCTTTCGTATTGACGCTCCTGTAATTACCAATGGAAAATTATACTATGGTGTTGCTAAAAGATTTTTTGATGCATTGACCGGTGAAAATGGCACTATGGTTTATGATAATGTGGAAACCTTAGTGGTAGATTATCCTTCTTTAGAGAATGAAACTACTATAATTTCAACTTTAGCACAAGGATCTACTAACGGGTACAGAACTCCAGTTGCGCATAAAGATGAAAATGGAGATACGTACCAATTAGTAACAAATGGTGATGTTACTATGATGAAAATTAGCAATGGTGTTTATGACACATCATACAACACCTTCAACATTAAATCCCTTTTAGGGCATAACGCAGAAGCGAACACAGGTTGGTTTTATGTAGGAAATGGTATTGGTTATGTTCCTGTTTTAAATACAGATTTAGGAGATAACGCAAGTTCTAACTGGGATATTGTTCGTGTAGATGTTTATAATAAAACCGCTGTTAAACTGAATATTCCTTTAGATTTATGGCTACGTCAATACCAATGGGCAAGTGTTATTGATGGTAAATTATATATGGCATTAGCATCTTTAGGAGGATCAGGTAATGTATATATTTTAGACCCAAGTTCTACAAGTGCGGATGGTTTTACAACCGGAGCGACACTACAAACAGGAACTTCAGATGCTTCTTATATTGGATTATTCTAAAACAGAATGCCAATTTAAATAAAATTAAAAAGCCAAAACAAAATATTGTTTTGGCTTTTTTTCTACTTAGTTTTCAGGTATTTAGGAAAGCATTTTAGAATAAAACTGGTCTTTATGTGCTCTATAATTACCAATTGCTTTTATATATTTCTCTCTAAGATCTTCATGTTTATTAATATAAAATAAATCGCATTCAAAATCATCACATTCTTTATAATGCACCATGGAGTTTCGATAGCTAAGCAATTCATTTAAAACAAATTGGTTTTTAATAATTAACTCTAAAAATTGATCTCTAAATTCTCTATTTTTAATAACGTTTGAAGCTATTTTTGCTAACCTATCACTTTCATTAATAATATAATTAATATGAGACATCCATAAGTTTAATTCTTCAGCACTTCTTTTCTGAACAATTTGCTCATCGGTATCATGGTTAAAAAATGTATTTAATTCCATAACTTTTATTTTTTATTACTTTACTTTTTCTGTCTGTTTTACTTCTTTAATTTCTAAAGATTTTACACCGCCAGGAAATTCCCAATCTATGATATCTCCATGTGCATAGCCAATAATAGCTAAGCCCATTGGCGTTAAAATAGAAATCTTTTTTTTAGAAAAATTACTCTCTGCTGCTGCTACCAGTTGAAAATCATTTTGCCAACCATCTTTGGTTGCCACAACGACATTAGAATTAAACCGGATAATATCTTCTGGCAATTCTTTTTCATCTAATATTATAGCACTTTTTAACTCTTCCTTTAATCTTAAAATAGAGGACTTTCTTGTAGATACTTTATCACTTTCAGATAACTTAAGTAGTTGTTTTAAGGTAACATATTCCTTTTTCTCTAATACTATACTGCCATACTTCATGTTCTAATTTTTTAAATTATCAAGGAAAAATTCCTCGTTGCACATACGCCTTTTCAATACGCTCTATTGCTATAAAATATGCAGCCGAACGCATATCGATATCTTTAGTTTCCGCCGTTTTTAAAACCTTATTAAAAACTTCTTTTATTTTTTTATCTAATTTCACAAGAATTTCGTCCAGTTCCCAAAGCTCTCCGTTTCGGTTTTGTAACCATTCAAAATAACTACCAATCACACCTCCAGAATTACATAGAATATCAGGAATTACAGTGATTCCTTTTTCTAATAGAATTTGCTCTGCTTCTACCGTTGTTGGTCCGTTTGCGCCTTCTGCAATTAAAAAAGCTTTAATATCATTCGCATTGTCTTTCGTAATTTGATTTCCTAATGCTGCAGGAATACAGATATCACAGTGTAATGCAAAGAAATCTTCTTTTACAACTGCTGTAGCACCTGGGAATCCTTGAATGCTTCCTTGGTTGTTTTGAATGTATTCAAATAAATGCGCTACAGACAATCCTTCCGTATTGGAAATGGATCCAAAAGCGTCTTGAACACCTACCATTTTAGCACCTTCTAATTCTAAAAAGTGGGCTACCCAATAGCCAACGTTTCCAAAACCTTGTACAATAAATGTCTTTCCTTTTAGGTCTACATTCTTATTTTCTGCCCAATATTTGATGGTTAAAAACACACCAAATCCTGTTGCTCTATCTCTACCTTCTAATCCTCCAGAACCTACTGGTTTTCCGGTTACGACATGTTGGTTTTTAGAACGTTCTGATGGTGCTTTTGTAGACATATAGGTATCTGCAATCCACGCCATCGTTTGCGAATTTGTATTTACATCTGGCGCAGGAATATCGTGTTCTGGTCCAATGTTTTCTCCTAAAGCATAAGTAAAACGTCTTGTAATACGCTCTAATTCTGCATTCGAATATTTTTTAGGATCCATTTGAATTCCTCCTTTTGCGCCACCATAAGGCAAACCTGCTAGAGATGTTTTCCAGGTCATCCACATCGCTAATGCTTTTACAGAATCGATATCAATGGTAGGATGGTAACGCAATCCTCCTTTATACGGTCCTAATGCATTGTTGTGTTGTACTCGGTAACCTTTAAAAATTTCCACTTCTCCGTTATCCATACGAACTGGAAAATGAATAATTAATTCGTTATTGGTTACTTCTAGTATTTTTCTAATGTTCGGATTTAAATCAACCATATTTGCTGCAGTATCAAATTGTTGCATAACATTTGCCAGCATCCCTTGTTTTGGTTGTTTTTTCTTTTTTAATTCTTTTGTTAAAGTCATTTTTTTATTTTGTTTAGATCATTTCCATTGCACGTTCGGTAGTTGTATACTCGAAGGCATTTTTTGTAGTTAATTCTTCATGGCCAAAATGGTTTATAGCAGCTACTTCATGTTCACTACAAGACCATATAAAATTTTTATTGGAGGTTAAACTACAGTCGTTGTTAAACTTGCAATTACTGCATAAGCTATTTTCCATAATACTTTTATTTTATTAGTTTAATTGATTACCAACCTAAAGACAACTGCTGTGCCACACTAAAAATAATTGTATGTAAAATAATTCAATTGACTAAAAATCAAATAGTTGCAAGTAAAACTGAAACGTTATGGAAATAATAGAAGTGTGTAAAAACCACCCAACTGTGTAAATAATACGCGCTTTAAAAAAGGAATTATTTTATTTTTTCGCCTAAAGTTTTGCGATCTATTTGTAGAATTTTAGCAGCCTTTGTTTTGTTATTATTGGTCGCTTTTAAAACTTTAAGAATATAATTTCTTTCCACTGTTTTTAGTGGTACGAGTTCTTGGTTTTCATCTGGAAAAAGAATCGTGTATTTTAATTGTTCTGGCAAGTCTTGAATAGTAACCTGCTTATCGCACATAATGACAGCACGTTGAATTACATTTTCTAGTTCTCTAATATTTCCTGGCCAATTATAGCGTTCTAAAGCAGCTAGTGCTTCTGGAGAAATAGAGATTAATTTGTCTTTAAACTCCACACCATATTTAAACAAAAACTTATTTACCAAAAGCGGAATATCTCCTTTACGATCTCTCAATGGCGGCACTTCTAACTCCACAACAGTTAAACGGTAATAGAGATCTTCGCGAAAGCGACCTGTTTTTATTAAGTCTTTGAGATTGACATTGGTTGCAGCAATGACACGAATATCTACAGGTTCTACTTTTTGTGATCCCACGCGAACCACTTCTTTTTCTTGTAAAACACGTAGCAAACGCAATTGTGTTGCTAAAGAAGCATTACCAATCTCGTCTAAAAAAATAGTGCCTTTATTAGCGGCTTGAAAAAATCCGTTTCTATCGTTTTCTGCTCCAGTAAACGCTCCTTTGGTATACCCAAATAACTCTGCTTCTAAAAGATTTTCAGGGATTGCACCACAGTTTACAGCTATAAAAGGTGCTGCCTTAAATTTCCCCATATAATGAATGGAACGCGCTACTAATTCTTTTCCGGTACCACTTTCACCAGATATAAAAACGGTTGCTTTATTATTTTTTACACGATCGATAACATCGGTTACTTTTTTTATTGCTTCTGATTGCCCTATAAGTTCGCCATAGGCTTTTTTATCTTCCGTTTTATTAGAAGCGACTTGTACTTTTTTTGGTTGTTCTTTTAATGCTTTTGTAACTGCATTTTTTAATTCTTCCTTTGTAAATGGTTTGGTTACATATTC
>JAGPUY010000187.1 GCA_018067265.1 Oceanihabitans sp.
ATTGATAAATATAATGCCGTTTTTGGTTATAAAAACATGTTAGTTTGTGATGGTTCGATGATTTCGGCAAATCCTGGCGTAAATCCGTCTTTATCTATTACCGCAATTTCAGAACATGCTATTAGTAAAATAGCACCTAAAGTAAAACGAAATACCTAATGTTATTAATGACTTAAGAATGAGTGTATTCTATAATTAGTGTTCGCATGTCTTTTCTTGCCACATGTTTTATTAAATTTATATTAAAAATTAAATATCTTAAGAATACTACTTTTAATGATTAAATTGCGCCACCAAATATTGTTATATTAACAATGCCATTGGATTTAGATTTTAATTAATAGCACTATGTATAATTCTAAAATAATAGGACTTGGTCACTACGTTCCTGATAATGTGGTGACAAACGATGATTTGTCTGTAATGATGGATACCAACGATGCTTGGATTCAAGAACGAACAGGGATAAAAGAAAGACGTTGGGTAAAAGACGGTTCTGGAGATACTACAGCAACAATGGGAGTGAAAGCTGCTAAAATTGCTATAGAACGCGCAGGAATCGATAAAGACGATATTGATTTTATTGTATTTGCTACTTTAAGTCCAGATATGTATTTTCCTGGTCCGGGAGTGCAAGTACAACATGCTTTAGATATTAAAACGGTTGGTGCTTTAGATGTAAGAAATCAATGCTCCGGATTTGTATATGCTATTGCTGTTGCAGATAATTTTATTAAAACAGGAATGTATAAAAACATCCTTGTAATCGGAAGTGAATTACATTCTCACGGTTTAGATAAAACAACAAGAGGAAGAGGCGTTTCGGTTATCTTTGGCGATGGCGCAGGAGCTGCAATTTTAACTAGAGAAGAAGATAATAGTAAAGGAATCTTATCTACACATTTACATAGTCAAGGAGAACATGCCGAAGAATTGGCTCTAGTAGCGCCAGGAATGGCAACACGTTGGGTTAGTGATATTCTTGCCGATAATGATCCGAATGATGAAAGCTATTTTCCACATATGAACGGACAATTTGTGTTTAAAAATGCAGTAGTTCGTTTTAGCGAAGTGATTATGGAAGGCTTAACAAAAAACGGATTAGATAAAGACGCGATAGATATGCTAATTCCGCATCAAGCGAATTTACGCATTGCACAATTTATTCAGAAAAAATTTAGCTTACGCGACGATCAGGTGTTTAATAATATTCAAAAATATGGAAACACAACCGCTGCATCTATACCAATTGCTTTAACAGAAGCTTGGGAAGAAGGAAAAATAAAAGAAGGAGATACTGTTGTACTTGCTGCTTTTGGTAGTGGTTTTACTTGGGGTAGCGTAATTATAAAGTGGTAAAATCCCTGCGAAGGCAGGAATCTCATATAGAATCAAAAAAATAATTTAGGTCTTCATTGGAAGCCATAAAAAAAATCCGAAAACTTAGCAATTTCGGATTTTTTCTTATTGTTAGTTTATAAATAACAATAACTTCAATTAATATATTTTATTAAAAGACTAATTCAAACATAATATAATAGTTGGTAGTTGTTTGAGTTAAACGTAGTATTTTATTCTTTATTGTGTTGGCTGTCAGGTTTTAGCGAATTTTAACAGTTATTGTAAGAAAAAACAAAAACCCAAAGCAATGACACCTTGGGTTTTCTTCATTTAATAACCAAACATTAACACTAACCATCAACTATTATGAAGGTTATTAAATTTCATTCATTTTTTTATATAAATCCGCCACCAGATTTTTCGTTATTATCTCTTTGTTTTCTACTTAAAGCTTTATATTTTCCACCACCAAAACGGTAGTTTAAGCCAACTTGCCAAGCGTTACTTTCCCAATTAAATTCGCCATGAGTAGGATAAGGTCGTTCTTGATCAAACTCAAATTTCATCGAGTTGAAAATGTCATTATAACCAAAACTTAGAGTTGCTTTACTATCTAAGAAAGTGTAACGTAAACCAGTGTTTACTAGTACCATTGGTTTTGTTATAAACTGTAAACCTTCGTCTTCTCCTCGGTACATACCAAATAATGAAAAGCTTAATTTTTTAGTAAGTTTAAAGTTGTTGTTCATTCTAATGTTGAAATTGGTATTGTTTATATCCACATTTTCAAGTTCTACAACACCTTTCACGCTCTTAAAATAATATTCGGCACTTGCGTTAATATTCCACCATTTTGCTGGTCTGTAGTTACTAGAAGCTTCAAAACCATAGGCTGCGTTTTTATCAAAATTATCATAGGTTAATAAAAGTCTGTTGGCATCTTCTGGATCTAGATATACTGCTCTGTTAATTTCGTCTTTTATATTTCTATAAAATGTTCCCGCAGTTATACTTCCTTTTTCTAATTGTCTGGTATAATTAAACTCGATGGAATTGGTAAACTGTTGTTGTAATTCTGGGTTGCCAACAGAAGTTAATCTTGGTGTGCTCCATTCTCTAATCGGATTTATTTGTCCCAATCCTGGTCTATCTACACGGCGACTAAAACTTACTTGGTAGCTGTTTTTATCAGAAGGTTTATAGGTCACAAAAGCCGAAGGATAAACACTTAATTGGTCATCTGTAAATTTGGCATTGTCCTGTGTGTCTTGTGCAAAATTAGCTTCTACATCATATTGCTCTACACGAGCACCAACTTGATACGACCATTTTTCATAAGTCTTTCCAAAAGTGGCATAAAAGGAATAGATCTTTCTTTCGTATGCATAGTTAGAATCAAAGAAATTTACATTGTTTGTATTGTATTCGTTTTCCGAATTATTTATTCGGTATTCTGCGCCAATTTCTAGTTTTGTACTTTCCGATAACGGATTTGTATAATCTATATTTAAAAGCGTATTTGTTCTTTTGTCATCTACTAAGTCTTTATATTTTGGTGCATTAGAAAAACTAAAATCAGCTATTTCATCACTATTATAAATACTGTAATCTCCTTCTAAAACAAGGTTATGTCCTTCTTTTTTAAAATCGTGTTTAAACGAACTGTTGTAAGTCGAGGTGTTGTTATCTCCAGTATTATTAAATTTCTGACGCAGATCCGCTTCGTTATTATCTAAATAAAGTACATCTGTAATACCTTGTGTTTTACCATCATGAATATTTTGATTGGTATAGATAGAAAATGTATTTCTATCATTTATATAGTAATCTACACCAACTTTATAAAGATGGGATTTTCCGTTATCACGCATCTCAAATAACTGTCTTGTGTTATCGTCAAATCGATCTATATATCCATTGTTATTGTTTTTACTATAACTGTTACCATAGTTTCCGTAAAAATTAAATTTTCCGTTTCGGTAATTTAGATTTATAGCACTATTAAAGTTGGCATTAATTTCTTTTCGTAAGCCTAAATCAATACTTCCATTAAAACCTAATTTGGTGTTTTTATGAAGTATAATATTGATGATTCCACTCATGCCTTCCGGATTGTATTTTGCGGAAGGATTTGTAATAAGTTCCACACTTTTTACGGAAGCCGAAGGAATTTGTTTTAATAATTGGGCAGCAGGAACATTGGTAGGTTTCCCATCTACAAGCACTCTTACATTTTCATTACCACGTAAGCTAATGTTTCCGTTTTGGCTATCTACACTAACCGAAGGAAGATTATTCATAATCTCACTTGCTGTTGTTCCTGTAGTGGTTAAGTCTTTACCAATGGTAATTACTTTCCGGTCTACTTTTTGCTGAATGGTAGATACTTCAGCTATAATAGTAACTTCGTCAAGTCCTGTGGTTTGCTCTTCTAATGCAATAGTACCAAGGTTTACTTTATTGTTCTTTGCTGTCGTATTCGTTTCTTGCGTTATGGTTTTATAACCTATAAACTGGATACTTACAAAGTTTTTTCCTAAAGGAATATCGGTGACTTTGAAATCACCATTATCATCTGTAATGCTTCCGGTAATTATTTTGCCGGTACTATCCTTAATAACAATGGTTACATAAGGTAAGGGTTCGTTTAATGTTTCGTCTATTACTTTCCCAGTAATGGTTGCCGATTTAAGTAAAGATTGTGTTGCGGTTTGTGCTTGTATTGTAAGAGTTAACAATAACAAGAAAACGGTGAGTAGTTTTTTCATTGGTTTGATTGATTTTTGATTGATTGATGTTTGTTAATACTAGTATAGACGACTACTTTTACATCTTGTTACTGCTTTTAACAGTAGTTAACAAAATTTAACATTTCGAAATAAGAATATATGAATAAGAAAACATTGGTATTTGGAGCTTCATTAAAAGCCAATCGATACTCTAATATGGCTTTACGAAAATTGGTGAATTATAAGCAGGAAACCGTTGCTTTTGGTATGAAAGCAGGTGAAGAAGCTGGCGTAGTTATAGATACCGTTTTAAAGGAATATGAAGGATTAGATACGGTGACTTTATATTTAAACCCAACACGACAAAAAGCGTATTACGATTATATCATTTCTTTGAAACCTAATCGTGTTATTTTTAACCCAGGAACCGAGAATCCAGAATTTTATGGGCTTTTAAAAGAAAATAATATTGCTTTTGAAGAAGCTTGTACCTTGGTTTTACTTTCTACAAATCAATATTAGAAAGTTCTAAGTGTCTAAAATTTTAAGTATTTAAAGTGGTTATCTAAGTTAAAACCTCACTGTGTAACTCCGCGTTTCTTTTAGAACGCTGTGTGAAATTTAGTGTATAGAAAAGGTATAGGTTGGACTATTTCTTCTTAATAAGAAATAATCCTAGAAAGGTTAAAAATCCATTTAAAATTAGAATAAAGAAACCAAACTCAAATCCAAACCACTTTAAACTATTCACACTTATTATATACGATAGAATAGGAGAAAGTATGG
>JAGPUY010000197.1 GCA_018067265.1 Oceanihabitans sp.
TTAATCCATGAAAAAGCCAGATGTAAATCTGGCTTTTTTTTATATCTTAATTCTTTGCTTTACTGATATTTGTCATAGTTTTTTACGGCATACGTTGTTACATTTATTTCATTAAATATAAACACTTTAGCTATGATTAAAATATTGATTCCTACCGATTTTTCAGATAATGCAATGAATGCTATTACATATGCATTAGAGTTTTTAAAATATCAAAAAGCAGAATTTTATTTTATGCATGCCTATGAAGCGGAAGTGTATAATCATAAAGAATTATTAAGTAGAACCGATTTTGGTACTATTGTAGAACGCGTTAAAAAGCAATCGGAAGAAAATTTAGCAAGTCTGCTCCAAACCGTTAAAGAAATTTCTCCAAATCCAAGGTTTACCTATTTTACCATATCTGCCTATAACTCTTTGTTAGATGAGGCAGATTTAATAGTCGATGGCAAAAATATAGACATCCTTATAATGGGAACAAAAGGAAAATCGAATCATAGCCATCTCACTTTTGGAAGCAATACGTTACAGGTCTTAAAATATGTACGATGTCCCGTGTTAGCTATTCCTCAAAATTACAGCTATGAGAAACCAAAACACGCATTGTTTCCAACCAATTACTTAATACCTTATAAAAGAAGAGAACTAAAATTACTTTGTGATTTTCTTTCTCCGTACAGAACAAAAATAGATATGCTTTACGTTTCTAAAAGCAAAGCGCTATCCTTTAGACAAGAAGATAATAAAGCCTTTATAGAAGAAACCGTTTGTGAAAACAGGTTAGACTCCTATATCACCGAAAATAAAAAAGTAGATAGCGCTATTAATACCTATGTGGTGGATAATAATATAGACTTTCTTATTATGGTAAATACGCAACACTCGTACCTAGAAAATATATTATTTCAATCTACAATAGATAAAATTAGTTTAAAAATTGCAATTCCGTTATTGGTCTTACAGAATCTAAGACGTCAATAATTTAAAAACTTTATCATGAAAAAAATATTATTACCTACCGATTTTTCAGACAATTCTAAGAATGCTATTAGCTATGCCTTAAAACTATTTAAAGAGGAAGAATGCATCTTTTATATTTTAAATACATACACGCCAATTGTATATCAAATGGAATATA
Organism: Oceanihabitans sp.; assembly: GCA_018067265.1. Taxonomy (GTDB): domain Bacteria; phylum Bacteroidota; class Bacteroidia; order Flavobacteriales; family Flavobacteriaceae; genus Oceanihabitans. Next base: position 1,139 of record JAGPUY010000197.1, read on the forward strand.
TGCAAGCGAGCACAGGGCAATTTGAACTATATGATGTTGTAAAGAAAAGTTCCTTGCACGGTTTATCAACGATTAAGAAGGAGATAGAGAAAACGTATTTCAATGCGAAGCATACCATCCAAACGATTTCTACATTCAACACCTTAATCTCCGAAATAAAAGATCTTGTGAGGTCCAAAAATATAGACATGGTTGTCATGGGTACGCAAGGAGCATCCGACGTAAAAGGGGTGTTGTTTGGATCGAATACGGTACATGTTTTTAAGAATGTCAAATCGCCAATTTTAGCGGTTCCTAGTGGTTTTGAATTTGAACCAGTACAGGAAGTTTTATTTCCTACAGATTATGAAGTCGATTTTCAAGATAACCAAATAGAGCCATTACTAGAGTTAGCATCTAATTCCCATTATCGAGTTAATGTTTTACATGTTAATTATGGTGAAATGCTTTCCGAAAAACAAAAACAAAACAAAGAAAATCTGAAAGTATATTTTAAACATATTGCGCATATATTTCATGATGTTAAAAATAATAATGTGGAGGATGCGATAAATGAATTTCAATTAAAAGCTAAAATTAATTTACTGGTAATGATTAATAATAAGCATTCGTTTTTTGAAAACTTATTTTTTAAATCAACCATAAATCAGATCGGTTTTCATCTAAATATTCCATTTTTAGTGATTCCGTCTAAACAATAAATTTTAAAAATGAAAAGAAAGATATTATTACCTACCGATTTTTCAGATAATGCATGGAGTGCCATCGTATACGCCTTAAAGTTGTATGCAAACGAGTCTTGCGTGTTTTACTTTTTACACACTATAGATAATGAAGCATTATATAAAAGAAGTCTAGTAACCGATTATTTTTTAGAAGCATTAGAAGAAGGGGCTACTAAAGATTTATTAGAATTAAAGGAACAATCTATTGCTTCTAATGCAAACGAAAAGCATGAATTTGAAGTGATTTTAAGTTCCGAAAAAATAGAAGTTGCTATTAAAAAGAGCATAGAAGAACATGCTATTGATATGGTAATCATGGGAACCAAAGGCGCGTCTAAAAATGAAAAGATGTTTTATGGTAGCAATACGGTTCGTGTTTTAAATAAAGTAAAAACCTGTCCCATGATGGTGGTTCCAGATGAGTTTGATTTTGTAGAGCCAACCCAAATTGCTTTTCCAACAGATTATAATCGGTTCTATACTGGTAAAGAAATTCAAGTGTTACGAAACCTAACCGAATTGTATCATTCTAAAATTAGGGTCGTTCATATTGAAGAAGAAAAGAAGCTAAACGAAGTACAGCGATATAATATAAATGAATTAGACGAATACTTAAATCAAGTAGAACACAGTTTCCATTGGATGCCTAATTATGCTAAAAAAGCAAGTGTAATTAACGATTTTATTAAAGAATTAGACATCCACATACTTGTTATGGTACATTATAAACACAGTCTAATAGAAAGTGTTATGAACGAGCCTGTTCTTAAAAAAATTGGTTTTCATCCCAGTATCCCTTTTTTAGTTATTCCAGAATAATTTAAAATTTTTATAAAATGGACAATGTAGATATGAATATTATAAAGTCTTCCGGAGAAAAAGTTAAATTTTCCATGGACAAACTGCGTAATTCGCTACAACGTACCGGCGCAGATCATGCAACCATTAGTAAGATTTTAGATGTGGTTAGAGATGAATTGTATCAAGGTATTTCTACCAAAGAGATTTACAACAGAGCTTTTGCATTATTAAAAAAGAAACACAGTCATTTAGCATCCAAATACAAGCTTAAAAAAGCAATTTATGAACTTGGTCCAACCGGATTTCCTTTTGAAAATTTTATTAGTGCTATTTTAAAATATTCGGGTTATAAAACAACAACAGGAGATATTGTACAAGGTAATTGCGTAAAACACGAAATTGATGTGCTAGCGCATAAGAATAATCAGACGACATTAATAGAGTGTAAGTTTCACAACGAGCAAGGTCTTAACTGTAATGTAAAAATCCCTTTATATATAAACTCTAGATATATAGACGTTAAAACCCATTGGAATGCGAATGAAAATAATACGACCAAAATAACTAACGGCTGGGTAGTTACAAATACGCGTTTTACAGAAGATGCAACCCAGTTTGGTAACTGTGCAGGCTTGTATTTGTTAAGTTGGGATTATCCGAAAAATGACGGATTAAAAGATCGAATAGATAGACTAGGACTCTATCCAGTAACCGTTTCTACTTTATTAACCAACAGAGAAAAACAATTCTTATTAAGTAGAGATGTTGTCTTATGTAGAGATTTATTAGAGGATGCTTTCTTTTTAGATCATTTAGGAATTTCAGAAATAAGAAAAACGAAAATAGTACAAGAAATAAAAAAGCTTTGTAATCACTAAAATAAAAAAATCATGTCAGATTATGCTACAATAACATTCTTAGGGGCAGCAGGAACAGTTACAGGATCCAAGTTTTTAATAGAAGCTTTTGGTAAAAATATACTTATAGATTGTGGTATGTTTCAAGGCCTTAAAGAACTTCGGGAACGCAATTGGGAAGACCTACCAATAACAGTAGAAAATATAGATGTAGTTTTATTAACACATGGGCATCTAGATCACGTTGGCTATTTGCCAAGATTATTAAAAGAAGGATTTAAAGGAAAAATAATTGGCACAGCTCCAACTTTAGCAATAGCCGAAATTATACTTAAA
>JAGPUY010000209.1 GCA_018067265.1 Oceanihabitans sp.
CTCTTTGGCAACTAACTGAAAATTGGATAGATAGCAATTCCATTTAAAAACAGTCTTTTTATAAAATACCTAGTATTAGGTATTTAGGTTTATTCCTTTTTTAGTACTTTTAAGTTGCTAATTAATCTTATAAACCATGAAAAAACTCACCACAATACTCGTATTTCTAATCAGTTTTTATTGTTATAGTCAAGAATATCATACTATTGATGTTGTAACTATTAATAAAAATAATTATGAAGTTAAAGCAGAAACAAAACCAGCAACATTTAAAATTCAAATTATAAATAATGCTGGTCAAAATGCGCAAAGCAGTATTAATTTCACCTATAACATAGACAGTACAATTGTTTCCAATACTATTATTACTTTAATAAAAGGCTTAGATACACTTCCGGATGTTTACGTACCTTCTGAAATAGAAGCAGCAAAATTAGATGTGCTTTTAGAAAAGATAAAAAAGAAAAAAAAAGCTTTACGAACATCCACAGAAATAATTGATGGGGAGCCTGCGCAATATTCAGGTAAAATAACCTTAAACAACAAGGTTAAGTTAACTAAAGGCTCTGACAAATGTATGAATATTGGTCAGGACCAAGAAAATATCGCTAAAACGGATGATGTTCTTAATATTAAGAAAGCGTACATCAATTTTTTCAACAATAAGGCTTCAACTATCGTATTAGAAGGATTTATAAACGGAGATGAAAACGAAAAAGTAACTGTAGTTAATAATAACTTTAGCGTTCCCATTCGTTTTTTTAATAATTACGGCAGTACAAATAGATTTAGTACTAGTAAAAACAAATGCTATAAGATTGATTATAATGACGTTTTTTCCTATGATTCTGATCAACACTTTAATTATTCTATAGCAAATGATGAGTTACATTTTGACAAAGACACTCTAATACAACCTGTTATACAAAGACAATTCTTTGATTTCTTTACAGCAGTTCTATATACAGACGTTATGGCTTTTGACAACAACAATAGTAACAGCCTTGTTAACGCGCAAGCGAAATTACTTTTACCATTAAACCAAAAGAACTCGCTTATTAAAAGTGCTAACTACACGCTTTTTAGACAAGTTCTTGCGGAGGCTAATATTGCGCTTTATAATGGATCTAATGACACCTTTAGAACTATTGAAATCACTAAAAATAGTACAGAAAACGGTAGCTTTAGTAATTTTGATTTATTAACCAAAAACAACATTAATGGAACCTTACATGTAGACGTGCTATCTCATGAAGCGAAACGCTTTTTCTCCCATATTTCTTTAGGTTATCAGGGTACGTTTTATAGAACGGCACTTAATATTGCTGAGATTAATTCTGGTAATGGAGATGACGCCAAAGATGATGCAAGTATTGCTTCTTTAATATCTACAAGTCACGGCCCTTATTTAAATGTAGAAATAAGACCACAAACTAACTTTGGGGCAGATGTAAGTTTAAGCCTGAATAAACTTTCCTATAGTGGAGCAAATACTATTAATGCTATTCATATTAGAGATACAATAGAAGATCAAGGTGTGGACTATTTTGGAGTGGAATACAACATTGTGAATATTAAAGCGGATTTTTACTGGCTTACAAATCCTGAAAAAGGAAAAAAAGGAGGCGTTTTTGTCAGGTTAGGCGCTTTTTACCACACACAAAACTATGAAGTTTATCCACAACTTATGGTTGGTTATGCGACTAACTTAACTTCATTTGTCAATAAATTTAGTCCGAAGACGAAAGAAAACAAATAAGCCTCGCGTTAAGGATAGATGCGGCATCCTTTTGTTTTGGATAGAACGGCATTTTAAAAGCACATATAGACATGCTAAGAAAGAATATCTTGCTTAGCAATACGCAACAACAAAAGGTATAGCGGAAAGCCTGACGCTACGGAGTCTTAACGAAGTAGGGTAACGCCCAAATTATTATACTAGAAGAAATAAAAAAACCTTTCCGCATAACACGGAAAGGTTTTTAATATATAAAAGGATTAGTTGCTTAGGCTTCTAATGCTTCTTCTTCTTCTTTTTCTTTAATTTTTAATGCATCTGTTGCACCAGCTCTTTTTACAGAGTCATACATGATTGGTGTTGCAATAAATAATGAAGAATAGGTTCCTACCACTACACCTACTATTAATGCAAACATAAATCCTCTAATAGAATCTCCACCAAAGATAAAGATTGCTAATAACACTACTAATGTCGTTAAAGAGGTATTTAAAGTTCTACTTAATGTACTGCTTAAAGATGCGTTAATTACTTTATCAAAATCCCAAGTGGTATGCTCGTTGAAGAATTCTCTAATTCTATCAAACACAACTACCGTATCATTTAATGAGTACCCAATTACCGTTAAGATTGCTGCTATAAATGCTTGGTCAATTTCCATTGTAAATGGCATGAATTTGTACGTAAGAGAGAATACACCTAATACAATTAATACATCATGAAATACTGCTGCTACTGCACCAAGTGAGAATTGCCATCTTTTAAAACGGAATAAGATATATAAGAAGACTACGATTAGAGACCCTAAAATTGCCCAGAAGGAAGCTCTTTTAATATCATCTGCAATAGAAGGACTTACTTTGTAAGATTCCATTACACCAATTTGTTTATCCTCATCGTTAAGATTAATAAACTCATCGTAACTAATGTTAGATAAATGTGGTTGTAATGCGTTAAATAATTTTTGTCTGATTTCTTCATCTACTTCAGAAGAAGCTTCATTAATTTTATACTTAGTAGTAATTTTCACATCATTACTTGTACCAATTAACTTCGCGTCTGCACTACCGAATACTTCTTCAGCAGAAAGTACTCCTGCAATTTCTGAAGCGCTTACTGGTTGCTCAAAACGTACTTGGTATGTTCTACCTCCAACGAAATCAACACCTTGATCTAATTTATTTGTAAATAAAGAACCTAAACTTAAAAGAATAAAAGCTCCAGAAACCATATAAGCGATCTTGCGTTTCTTTAAGAAATCTATGTTTATATTTCTAAATAAGTTTTTAGTTAAGCTTGTTGAGAAATCTAATTTCCCTCCTTTATTAGAATACCAATCTACTAATAATCTTGTAATAAAGATTGCAGTAAATAAGGAAGTTGCAATACCAATAATTAATGTAGTTGCAAAACCTTTAATTGGTCCTGTACCAAATACAAATAAAATTAATGCGGTTAAACCCGTTGTAACGTTGGCATCTAAAATAGAAGAAAGTGCATTTGAAAAACCATCTTTTATAGATGTTGCTTGATCTTTACCTTTAGCGAGTTCTTCTCGAATACGCTCAAAAATAAGTACGTTTGCATCTACAGACATACCAATCGTTAATACGATACCTGCAATTCCAGGAAGCGTTAATACGGCTCCTAAACCAGAAAGGATACCAAATATTAATAAGATATTTAAAGCCATTGCGATATCTGCAAATAAACCAGCTTTACCGTAGTATAAAAACATCCATACTAATACTAATGCCAATGCAATTGCGAAAGACATTTTACCACTATCAATAGCTTCTTGTCCTAAAGAAGGACCAACTACATCACTTTGAATAATATCTGCTCTAGCTGGTAATTTACCTGCTCTTAAAACGTTTGCTAAATCGGTTGCTTCATTCAGTGTGAAGTTTCCAGAAATTTGTGAGTTACCACCTGCAATTGCTCCTGTTGTTACTCCAGGTGCTGAATATACTACGTCATCTAAAACAATAGCGATTTGGCTTCTTTGTGTAAAAGCTCTTCCAGTCATTTCTTCCCAGATTTTAGCTCCTTTACCATTCATTTGCATGCTTACAAGAGGCTTTCCTAAAGGATCATAATCTTGTCTTGCATCTACAACAACGCCACCACCTAATTCTGGTACATTTTCTCTATTTGCAATTAATGCATATAAGTCTACTAACTCACTATCTCCTTTTTGTTTACCGAATGCGAATTTCACATAACGTTGTTCTGCAGGAAGTAAGTTTCTTACTTGTGGCATATTTAAATACTCACTAATAATTTCTCTATCGTTAATATTAACTAAAGCAATTGCTGCTGGGTCTTGAGAACCAATTAACTTGTCTAAAAGCGGATTTACAACAACTGCTGTAGAATCTGGATCGTCTCCTAAAAGGTCTGCAATCTTATCTTCTTCTGCTGTAGTCTCTTTTACTTCTTCTGTATTTACTGCATTCGATTTTTGAATGCTTTTAATCGTTTCATTCGCTTCTACTAAAAAGCTATTAAAGATTGTTTTGTTATATACATCCCAAAACTCCAATTGTGCGGTACTTTGTAATAATTTAGTAGCACGCTCTGCATCTTTAACTCCTGGTAATTCCACTAAAATACGTCCTGAATTCCCCATACGTTGAATATTTGGTGATGTTACACCAAACTCATCAATACGTTTACGTAATACTTCGAAAGCCGAAACAATAGATTCATCAATTTTTCTGGAGATTACTGGTTTTACCTCAGAATCTGTCATATTCCCATCAATCTCACCATCTAAAGCTCTGGTATAGAATATGTCTGGTGAAGCTAATTTAGCATCCCCTTTTATCGCTTCAAAAGAAGTATAAAAATCTTCTAAATACGTGTTCTGACTATTTTTTTGAAGCTCTGTAGCATCATCTAATGCTTTATTAAAAATAGGATCTGTAGTGTTATTAGCTAATCCTTTTAATATGTCTTTTACAGAAACTTGTAATATAACATTAACTCCACCTTTAAGGTCAAGTCCTAAGTTCATCGCATTTTCTTTTACCTCATTATAGGTATATTTTGCTATCCCAATGTTATACACTTCTTCGTTAGCTAGCGAATCTAAGTACCTGTTTTCTTTTACAGTATCTCCCTTTGCATAAGCTGCTGCATTGCTTTCTATACTACTGTTTTTAAACGTGAATGATAGTTGGTAAATACTTACCAAACCAAACAATAGTGCAAATAATTTTACTAATCCTTTGTTTTGCATTTGTATATTTTTTTATGGTCAATTTTTTGAACGTGCAAATATATAATTTACGTGTAGCTTATTGACTCTTTTTTATGTTTAAATGTAATGTTACACCAATTAAACTTTAAAAGTTATTGGTGTTAGCTGGTTCCCTTTTACACATGAAATAGGTAATAAGAAAACGCTAGCTAGTTTTATGAAGTAGTATTTGTATTTGGTCCTGCTCTAACTTCAGGTATTTTATACGAAGTATTATCTATTGCTATTGCAATATTTGTATTTACTTTATAGGCAACTTGTGAATTTGTATGTATCTCACTCTCTTCTATAACAGAAGCTGAAAAATATACATTAGGATTAGAATAGCGATCGCTTTCTAATTTAGGTTCTATAGCAACTTTACCATCAAAACCAGAATTAGCGTCACTTGCATCTTGAATTTTAAAAACATCCAGATTGTAATTTTCTTTAGAAGAAGGAGCTTTAGGGCTTTGCTCTTTAGAGTTCGAAGCATAATCTATTGCTAGATTTCGCTCTTTAGAAAGTTTACTTTTTACACTAACAACATCTGCATCACTATAATAGGTGATTTTTAGTTGATTGTTTTCAATTTTATGAATTTGAATATTGTCTACACCTAAGTCGAACAATTGCTTTTTTACAATGGCAACTGTATTTTCAATTTCTAAAGAAGTAATTGTAGTGTCTGAAAACTGCAATACAATTTTCTGATTTGGCAAAGCAGATTGCTCCTTACTAACATAACCTAGTAAGGTAAAAGCAATAACTAAAGTACAGATGTACCACTTTTTCATGCGCCAAATATAAGAAAATAAGATAGTATATCTATAAAAAAAAGTCTGCGGTGTTTAATAATCATCTCAGACCTATAAAATGAAACTCTAAAGTGGTGTAATTTACTTACATACCTGGTAATTTATCTACTTTTTTGTAGCCTTCTAATGGCGTCATATTAAATTTTTCGGAATCTACAGTTTCTTCCTTAACCTCGGTTACTTCATTAATCATAATAATGTCCATTCCCATTTGATTCACGGTCATTTTCATATACATAGGAAAGCCTTTAAAGTCGGCTCCAAAAGATGTTGTTTGTTGATTTACTGCATTAATTTGCTCGGTAGAAAAAATATCCATTGTCATATTCACACCATCTTTGTTCATCAAAACCTGATACGCATTACATACATAACCAAGAATGGTTTTTGTTTCATCTCCTTTAGTAATTGTCATGCCTTTTAAATCTTCTTCGCTAGGTTTCGCTATATCTGTTATAGCATATTGTTTTCCTCCAACCATAGGATTATTCATCATAGCCAACATTTTTTTAGCTTCAGAATCAATAATACTAATAGACTCACCTGTCATTGGATTATTCACTTCGGTACGTGTTTTATTATCTTTAAAATAGGTTACAGACTTTATATCCCCAATCATTGCTAATTGTGCTTGCACATCCGAATTCTCACTGGACATGGTCATTTTAGAAGTAACAACACCTTCCAATAATGCATCTTGAGCTATAGCAGAAAAGCTAAAAACTACTAATAAAACAAATAGATATTTTTTCATTTTTCTTATTTTAAATTATTCCTTTTTTACGTACTACAACTTACTAATTTACAAGTTAAAAACAAAAAACCTCAACAACTATTGTTATTGAGGTTTTTATTTTAATACTTATAATTGGATTATAGCTCTAATAATCCGTTAGTTGCTTTTACACCTTCCGCAGATTCTGCTAATTTTGCTTTTTCCGCATCTGTTAAGCTAATTTCAACAATTTTTTCAATTCCGTTAGCACCTAAAATACAAGGAACTCCAATAGCTAAATCGCTTAATCCGAATTCGCCATCTAATAAAGCAGAACAAGGGAAAATCTTTTTAGTATCACAAGCAATTGCTTGTACCATTCCAGATACCGCAGCTCCTGGAGCATACCAAGCAGAAGTACCTAATAAACCGGTAAGTGTTGCACCACCAACTTTAGTATCTTGTACTACTTGATCCATGCGTTCTTCTGATAAAAACTCAGAAACAACAACACTGTTTCTTACGGCTTTTCCAATTAATGGCACCATACCTTTATCGCTATGCCCACCAATTACCATTCCGTCTACATCACTAATAGGTGCACCTAAAGCTTCTGCTAATCTGTATTTGAAACGAGCAGAATCTAAAGCGCCTCCCATTCCAATAATTTTACTTTTTGGTAAACCAGTAGTTTTGTGTACTAAGTAAGTCATTGTATCCATTGGATTAGATACCACAATAATAATTGTATTTGGCGAATGTTCTATTAAGCTAGAAGACACCATTTTTACAATTCCTGCGTTAATACCAATTAACTCTTCACGAGTCATACCTGGTTTTCTAGGAATACCTGAAGTAATTACACAAACATCAGAACCTGCTGTTTTAGAATAATCATTCGTAATTCCTGTTATTTTTGTATCGAATCCATTTAAAGATGCAGTTTGCATTAAATCCATTGCTTTACCTTCTGCAAAACCTTCTTTAATGTCTAATAAAACTACTTCTGAAGCAAAGTTTTTAATAGCAATATATTCTGCACAACTTGCTCCTACTGCTCCTGCTCCTACTACTGTTACTTTCATTTTTTATGTTTTTAATTTGTGTTGATTTATTATAGGTGTAAAATTAACGATTTCTAATGACTTTTACTATAATCCAAACCAGCTTTTACGCACTTGATATGGATAACGCTCATATATGGTATTGTCTTCATACATAATGTCATCGTTTATAAAATCTTCTTTGGCTTCTTTAAACATAGCTTCCGCCTTTTCTATTTCTCCTATCTTTCCTAAACATATCGCTTTATAAAATTTTACATCGCTAAATTTTGGCTGAAGAACTAATGCTTCATCAAATATGTTAATGGCTTCTTCCAAATTATTTAATTCGTAATTCGCAATTCCTAAGTACATTAAATCGGTAAAATGAATCCATTCTTCACCGTCTTCTTTAACGGATTGCGCGATACTTTTTTCAAAAAAATCTTTTGCTTTTTCAAAGGCATTTAATTGCAGGTTACATAATCCTAAGTAAAAGTAATAGGAATGATCCATCACATAAGATTCGCCATTTAATTCTAAAGCCTTATTAAAATCGACAATAGCATCTTTGTAGTTTTTAGAAAATATGCATTTCATAAAAGCCATATAGTCTATCCATTTTAAGGGATCTAGCGCCGCCGCTTTTTCCAGAAAAGGCAAACCAAGTTCGTCTTTATCTTCTTTATATAAGGGCATTGCTCTTTGTTGATAGAGATATGCAATCTTTGGATGTTTTGCTATTGCTGAATCTAAAATATTTCTTCTTCTTTCCGAATTTAAAGGGTATCCTCCTGCTTTACGAATCACTGATTTTGCAATAGAATCGGTTTCAAAAACACTTAATGCAACGCTATTAGTTTGCGGTTTACTTATTTCTGGTTTATTCAAGTTTCTAACGCTATTTTTCAACTCTTCTTTACTCTCACAAGCGAATAAAAAGAAACTAAAAAGGATTAAAATGGTACATTTTTTACAGGAATACTTCATCGATATTAAATATAAAAAAAATTAAGCTTAGTGTTTTATTATTCTTTTCACACCTATCCCACTGTTAGATTGTATTTTTATAAAATACACCCCAGCCGAAAGAGTACTAATGTTAATATTTTCTTGCGTTAGATTATTAAATTTATGAGATTGTACAATGCGCCCATTTACGTCTAAGATTGTTGCAGCTTCTAAAGTGATGCCATTTTTTAAAGCAACCGTAATCTCATTTTGTGCAGGATTAGGATACACAGAGATATATGGCGTAACATCTTGATTTACTATAGATAAAGTTTCCGTTTGATAAAGCTTTACATTTCTAAAGAATGAAGTAGCGTCATTGTAGCGTCCTCCTCCAGGATAAGACAAACCACCAAACCAAACTTCGCTATATTCGTCATTTCCTGCTGAAAAGAATAAATATGGTGCCACACCTGTAAATAATGTTCCTATTGGAATGGAATAATGTTTATAAGTATACAAATCGGAATCTTGATAGGTATCATAATCCATATTATAAACCGATGTTTCCGGAATGCTTTCTGTTCCATATAATTTAAATGCTATAAGCGGATCTAAACTCAAATCATCATCCATACCAATAAAATGAGATTCCCCATCAATGGTACTTTTAAAATCAAATTCTAACATCGTTGAAGGTGTAATGATATAATTTATGGCAATGGCTTTCCATCCGTTTATGGAGACATGTAGTGTAGCACCGTTATCATAATTAATAGATACACCTTTATCTTCTGCAGCATCATAAGACAGTACTGTTTCTGAATTAAAATTGATTAT
>JAGPUY010000282.1 GCA_018067265.1 Oceanihabitans sp.
CCCATGATTAATCCAAAAAGAACCATAGTATTTAAACTGTGCCCTAATAGGTTTAATATCATTAAAGACATAAACATAGACATCGGAATTGCAAACCCAACAAAAATGGCATTTTTAAATCCTAAAAAGAACATTAAAACGGTAACTACTAAGATAATTCCGAAAATAATATTGTTTACCAAATCATCTACTTGACCAATAGTTTTAGGGGATTGGTCATTAGTAATCGTTACGTTTAAATCTTGTGGAAATACGTTATCTATAGCATCTTGAACAATTACTTGTACTTGTTCTGCGGCTGCTACCATGTTTTTACCTGCACGTTTTTTAACGTCCAACATTACAACCGGTTTTTCAAATTCTCTTGCAAATGTATTTTTGTCTTCTTCTTTAAAAGTAACCGTTGCAATATCTTTAAGATAGATGGCATTACCATTTTCTGCTTTTACTACAAAGTTGTTAAGTTCGGTAGGTTTTTCTATTTCACCTATTATTCTAATCGTACGACGTTGTCCACTGGTAATTAAATTACCTGCAGACATGGTAACGTTTCCATTTTTTATAGCGCCAATAACATCATTAAAAGTAACATCTGCAGCCATCATTTTATAAATGTCTACGGCAACTTCTACTTCTTTTTCTTGTGCACCACGAATATCTGCTTTTTTAATTTCTTGAATATCTTCAATTTCATCTTGAAGGTATTCCGCAAAATCTTTTAATTTTTCTACAGGATAATCTCCAGAAATATTAATATTAAGAATAGGCATTTCTTCCGAAAGGCTTAAATCAAAAACATCCGGTTCTACTTTAGCATCATTAAATGTAGGCCAATCTTCACCAGAAGTTTCGGTATCTATTTCATCTTTAACTTTTTGTTTTGCTTGTTCCACACTAATGTCTTCATCAAACTCTACAACTACCATCGAGTAGTCTTCCTGTGATGTGGAAGTGATTTCAACGACATTACTAACCGATTTTAGCTTGTCTTCTAAAGGATCTGTTATTAATTTCTCTATATCTTCGGCAGTATTACCAGGAAAAACGGAGCTTACATATATCTTCGTCTCATTAACTTCTGGAAAATTTTCTCTTGGCATGCTAAAAAAAGCAGATACACCAATATAAAATATCACAGCAATAAGCACATACATGGTGGTCTTATTGTTAATCGCCCAAGAGGATAAGCCAAATTCCTTTTCTATATTTTTTTTCTTTTTTGTCATTGTATTTGGCTTAGTAATTAATTACTTTAACAGTTTGACCATCTTTTACACTACGCGCACCTTCTTTTATAAGTTCGGCGTCATTTTCAATACCATCTAAAACTTCAATGACATCTCCTTGTGTTCTTCCCGTTTTAATTATAATTTTCTTGGCAACACCTTCTTTGTTTTCGTTTTTGTTATTAACCACGTAAACGTATTGTTCGCCTTCTGCATTTTCAGAAATAATACTTTGCGGAATTAATAGCGCTTCTTCGTTGGTGTAGTCATTAATTTTAAGCTTTGCAGTTAAATTAGGTTTTATAGTTTTGTCTTTATTAGGAATAGCAACTTCTATTTTAAATGTACGATTTGCCGGATTAATAAAATCTCCTGCCTGACGTATGGTAGTTTCTACGGTTTTTCCTAAAATAGGAAACTCTGCAGTTACATTTTTACCTTTTACAACGTTTGCAATGTATGCTTCTGGAACATCGGTTTCAATATACATATCATCCAAATTGATAATACGAATTAATTGCGATTGGCCAGCGGCAACAACACTACCTTGCTCCGTAATAACATCGTCTATCGTTCCTGAAAATGGCGCAATTACATTCGTTTTACCTAGTTGTTGTTTCAATTGATTTACAGCTTGCGTTTGTGCATCGTAATTCGATTTTGCTTGTAAATACTGAATTTCACTTCCTATTTTTTGTTCCCAAAGTCTTTCTTGACGCTCAAAAGTAGTTTTTGCTAAATCTGCTTGAATTTGTAATTGTGCTACTTGTTGACTTAATCCACCATCGTCAATTTTAGCTAGCAATTGTCCTTTTTTTACTTTTTCACCTGCTTTAACATATATTCTTGTTAGAATACCGTTGTATTCTGGATAGATAACAATAAGGTTTTTGGTCGTTACATTTCCTTGAATTTCTAATACATGATTAAATACTTCATGCTTCGCAGTGAAAGTAGTTATTAATGGTATTTTTTTAACCGTGTCTATTTTTGAAATGGCTTCATCTAAGACTTTAATTTTATCATGAAGCATTTTTTGGTCATCCACTAGCTCGGTTCTTTTCGTTCTTATTTTTTCTAAATTTTCGGTAGCTAAAATGCTTTCTATAGAATTATTCTTTTTCTCACCTCCACAAGAGACTATTAATAGGGTAAGGATAAATAGTGAATATATATTTTTCATTATAAAGTGTTTTCTGGTTGTTTTAGTTTTTTGGTATTTCGTTTAAAACAGTTTCAAGTTCTGCTTTCGTATTTATTACATTTAGCATCGCTTGTAATAATTCTTGCTGTGCGGTATATAACTGCGTTTGTGCTTGACGCAAATCAAAGCTAGAGGAAATACCTTCAAAAAATTTGATCTGATTTTTTTGTTCAATGCGTTCTGCTAAGTTTAGATTGGAGGTTTTATTTTCATAATCTTCCATTGCAAATTGGTAATCGCTTTTGGCAGAGGCTATTTGTAGTTTTAACTGTTGTTGTTTTTCTGTTAAATCATCTTGTGCTTTTTCAAGATTTACTTTCGCTCTTTGTGTAGAAGCGCTTCGCATACCAGAACTAAATATTGGGATATTTAGGCTGACACCAAATAAAGAGGAACCAAACCATTTTTGGTCGCTATTTGCAAAATGAAACTTTTCATTATATGCGGCATAGCCTCCATTTATAAATGCATCTAAAGTTGGTAAAGCTTTACTTTTCTCCAGTTTAAGTAGTAACTCTTTTGCTACTTTATCATTTTTGGCAATTTTGAAGTCTATGTTGTTTTCTATGTTTTCTTCTGCATCTAATAAGCTTGTTACAGAATGATAATTTGCTAAACCACTAAGGTTTTCTGTTAGTTTAGAATCTGTATTAACATCTAGTCCGAGTGTGATGTTAAACATTTGGTATGCTAGTTTTTTAAGTCTTTCGGTATTTTTTAACTGACTTTCAACTCCCGAAAGGGTGATTTGTAATTGCTCTACACTTTCTTCTTCCTCTAAACCGTTTTCATATATTTTAGTTATTTCGAAAATATTTTTTTCCAAAACACCAATGTTTCTATTTAAAACAGAAAGGCTTTCTTCTGCTAATAATACATTTCCGTAGGCGTTAATCACTGCTTTACGTACTTCTAAATCTGTTTTTTCTTTGGCGTTTTTAGAAATTTCTAAATACACTTTAGCAGATTGTAAGCCTACTAGATACGAGCCATCAAATAGTTTTTGAGTTAAAGTAGCTGTCGCCGTTGTACTTTGTTTTGTACTAAAATTAACAGGAACAAATGTGCCAGGTGTTCCTCCAGTTAGTTCTGCGGGAAGGAGTGTAACTTGTTGTTTAATCCAGTTCTGGTAATCTACAGATGCGTTTAACTGTGGCAAACCTGTTGCTGTGGTTTCCCATTTTTGTAATTCTGCTGCCTTAATATCTCGAACTGCATTTTTTGCTGTTCTATTGTTTTCTAAAGCATAATCTATCGCTTCTTGTAAACTAAATTGTGTAGTGGTTTCTTGCGAAAAAACAACAGTAGTTATTAAGAATAATAGAAGTGTGATACTTTTTTTCATTCGATTTTATGATTGATTGGTTTTAATAAATTTGTTTAATGTTTGTAGTCCATTTTCATTACAAATTGCTCTTAAGTGATATTCTAAGTAGCTTTCCATGAGGTAATCCATGGTGAATTTATCGGAAGGAAAAATTGTTTCATCCTTAATTCCTGTCATACCATTAAAGTACATTCTAGAAATAAAGTCTACATCGATATTTTCTCTAAATAGGGCAGTATCTACACCTTTTTGTATACTCTCTTTAACAGATACATGCATTTTTTCAAATTGCTTCATTTGTAAACTTTGAAAAATTTGAGGATAGTACTTTTTTAATTGAAACTGTGGGGATGTTTTTTCATTTTTTAAATAATTCATCACAAACATTTTAATGTCGTATAATTCTTCAATAGGATTGTGTGATGCATTACAAATACAATCTATGCCACCGCAAATATTTTCAAACATATTTAATGTGGTAGCTTCAATTAGTTTCGTTTTATTATCAAAATGTTGATATATCGTTTTTTTAGATATACCCAATGCGTTAGCTATATCATCCATGGTGACGCTCTTAAAGCCTAAGGTTAAGAATAATTCGCCGGACTTATGTATAATTTTTTCTCTCATAATTGAATGCAAATGTACGCTAGGAAACTTTAAAAACAAAAAAAGTTTCCATAGTTTTAATGATTTTTTAACATTAACGAAAAGAATGCCTTTATTTTTTTATAATTCGCTTATTTTTGCGGCATGCAAAATATTCCATTTTATCAAGAAACATTTGTTTCCTATTTAGAGAAATTTGTTTCCAAGCGAGAACCAGAGTCCCTATATGATCCTATTCATTACATATTACAATTAGGAGGTAAAAGATTACGTCCTGTTTTAACTTTAATGACAGCAGAGATTTTTAATGGCGACTATAAAAAGGCGTTAGATGCCGCTTTAAGTATTGAGGTGTTTCATAATTTCTCATTAGTACATGATGACATTATGGATGATGCGCCTTTACG
>JAGPUY010000222.1 GCA_018067265.1 Oceanihabitans sp.
ATAAAATGATACGCTCGCAAAACGATTGTGCAGCGCAAATGGAATTAGCAATAGCCGATGCATATAAACGATTGCTTTTACCTTCCTTATCTAACGAAGCTTTACAAAATGCAAAAGATAAAGCAGACGAATCTGCAATTACTGTTTTTGCGAAAAATTTAAAACAACTTCTATTAGGTTCTCCTTTAGGTGAAAAACGAATACTTGCCATAGATCCCGGATTTAGATCTGGATGCAAAGTGGTTTGCCTAGACGCACAAGGACAACTCCAACACAATGAAAACATTTATCCGCATGCTCCAAAAAACGATAGTATTGGCGCAATGCATACCATTAGCGCTTTAGCAGACACCTACAAAATTGAAGCCATTGCTATTGGTAATGGAACAGCTTCTCGTGAAACCGAAGCCTTAATTAGAAAAATTCATTTTAAAAAGGATATACAAGTATTTGTGGTTAGTGAAGCTGGAGCAAGTATTTACTCCGCTTCAAAAATTGCTCGTGAAGAATTCCCTAACTATGATGTAACGGTTAGAGGCTCTGTTTCTATTGGCCGACGTTTGCAAGATCCTTTAGCAGAACTCGTAAAAATTGACGCCAAATCTATTGGTGTTGGACAATACCAACATGATGTAGACCAAGGAAAACTTCAAAAACAGCTAGATGTTGTAGTAGAAAATTGTGTAAATAGTGTGGGCGTAAATATTAATACCGCAAGTAAAAGCTTACTCAGTTATGTTTCTGGTATCGGGCCAAAATTAGCAGAAAATATTTTTAATTACAGAAATGAAAATGGCGTATTTTCTTCTAGAAACGATATAAAAAAGGTCCCAAGATTAGGCGGGAAAGCTTTTGAGCAAGGTGCCCCTTTTTTAAGAATAAAAGATGCTAAAAACCCGTTAGACAATTCTGCAGTGCACCCAGAAAGCTATAAGATCGTACAAAAAATGGCAAAGGATTTAAAGGTCTCTGTAGCAGATTTAATAGGAAACACAGCATTACTTCAGAAAGTAAATTTAAAAAATTACAGTACAGAAACAGTAGGTTTACTTACTCTTGAAGACATAATTAAAGAGTTAGAAAAGCCAGGTTTAGATATTAGAGAAGAAGCCAAAGTATTCTCCTTTAATCAAAATATAAAAACGATTAATGATCTTCAAGAAGGGCAATTATTACCAGGAATTGTAAATAATATAACCAATTTTGGTTGTTTTGTAGATGTTGGAATTAAAGAAAGCGGTTTGATACATGTTTCTAATTTATCAGACAGCTTTGTAAGTGATGTGAATGCACATGTTAATTTACACCAACAGGTTATTGTAAAAGTTCTAGAAGTAGATGTGGCACGAAAACGTATTCAACTAAAACTGCAGAAGTAAAAACGGATAATATTTAATCAGCAATGATTAATTTAGTATCACTAAATAAGTAAAGTAACAGTACTTTTGCCGATTCATTTTAAGTCGCTAAATAGTTTCAGATGAAAAAGGCAAGAATTGCATTGGCTATTGGGATATTGTGTATTTCTATATTCCCTATTTTGGTAAAATTAAACCTAACTCCAGGAGTTATTTCGGCATTCTATAGAATGTTGTTTTCTTTATTGTTGTTATTACCTTATGTTTTAATAACGAAGCAACTTAAAATTCCGAATGTAAAAACGGCAATCTTAGCCATTATTTGCGGTGTTATCTTCGGTAGTGATGTTGCTGTATGGAATATTGCCATACAAGAATCTACCGCTACCCAAGCGTCTTTACTAACAAACTTATCGCCTGTTTGGCTTGGTGTTTTTTCGTTGTTATTTGTTAAAGACAAACCAAAAAACAATTTTTGGATAGGAACAATAATTGCCGTTTTTGGCATGATAATGCTCGTTGGTTTTACGGTATTTAGAAATCTTGATTTTGATTTACCTTTTAGTTTTGGTGTGCTTTCTGGTGTTTTGTATGCCATTTACATGCTGATTAGTAAAGAGGTTTTAAAAACCATGAATGTCCTTTCGTTTATGACGATAAGTTTAATGGCATCTTCCCTTCATTTAGGCGTAGTAAGTTATGCCTTAAACGAACCTTTTACCGGTTTTTCTAATGCTGGTTGGCTGGTTCTAACAGTGCAAGCGGTATTTTGCCAGCTTTTAGCATGGTTACTTATTAGTTATGCGACACAACATATGCGAGCAACCAGAGTTTCATTAAGCTTATTGGGGCAAGGTATATTGGCATCCATTTTGGCGTGGATCTTTATTAATGAAACGATTTCACTACAAATGGTTTTAGGTGGTTTTATTTTGCTTTTTGGTATTCGCATAACCTTCTATGAAAAATCAATTGTACTGGCTTTTAAAAACAAGAAAAACAGATTAAAACGTTTTCATACCAATGTTTAATAAAGGACGAAAACCTCCTATTCAAAACATATTATAAACCGCATAGACAATTTAATACTTGTCAACCTCTTTGGTTTTCGAAGCTTCAGAAAGAAGAGATTTAACCTTCCTATTACAGAATAACCATTTTGATTGTTTTATACTGGTTTAGGCTAAAGTGGAATACTGGTTTCTAAACTTCTCCTAAGGTCTTTAAGACACTATTGCATATATAAACTTAAACAGAGATAAGCCATTGTCTAATTCCGAAAAACAATGGAATTAAAAAATGTATTCCATCAAAATTAACGAATAGTTGTAAAAAATCGTAAAAAACCTACAAAACCTTTGGTTAAATAACCGTTAATATGTTATATTCGTACTTTGTCGATAAAATTATTGCCAAAAACCCCTAAGATCCCTAACAATAGCAGTGAAATATTTAATAAAAGTTGTTTTTTATTAAACATTATTTAGAAGACCGAATTACCAGTGTGAGGGCCTGGTATTCCTGATCCTTAATAATGCAATGCTAACAACATTAATAGCAAAATGATTAAAAAATTAGTATTTATTCCCTTAGTATGCATTCTATTATTCTCTTTTAAATCATCTAATGATGTTTCTTCAGAACACGTCCTGAAAGATATGTGGTTACTTAATAAAGTATCTTATGTAGAACCAGACATGTATGATAGAATTACTCTTTTTAATGATGTAACGAATTTTTGCTTTGAACAAAGTCTTTGGAGGTTTAGCGAATTAAACAATACAGGAACCTATGCAATAAATGATCTGTATTGTTCTTACGGAAAACGAAACATTGCTTTTGACGTATCCAAGTCTTCCAAAAAATCAGGACTATATGACGTTGTTTTAAAAATTCAAAATAACAATGGTGACACAGATAGATTTAAAGTGAAAATTACAGAAATCACTGATAAGTCTATGCAATGGAACTACACCACATGGGTAAATAAAAAACCCTATACGATTAAAATGAGTTTTCTTAAAAAATAGACCTAATACTCTTTTGTATAGTTACTAAAAAGCTTATTATAAAACTATTAA
>JAGPUY010000227.1 GCA_018067265.1 Oceanihabitans sp.
CATTAACCGTTATTGGTGATAACGTGACTATTAGAGAGTGTGTAACTATTAATCGTGGTACCACAGATAAAATGAAAACGGTAATTGGTGACAATTGCTTAATTATGGCGTATTGTCATATTGCACATGATTGTGTGGTTGGTAACAATTGTATTTTTTCTAATAATAGTACATTGGCAGGACACATCACCGTTGGTGATTATGTTGTATTAGCAGGAATGACAGCAGTACACCAGTTTTGTTCTATTGGTAATCATGCCTTTGTAACCGGTGGATCTTTAGTAAGAAAAGATGTTCCTCCTTTTGTAAAAGCGGGTCGTGAACCTTTATCTTATGTCGGAATTAATTCTGTAGGTCTAAGAAGAAGAGGTTTTACCACCGAAAAAATCAGAGAAATACAAGATATATACAGAATGTTATATCAGAAAAATTATAATAATACACAAGCTTCAGATTTAATTGAAGCAGAAATGGAAGCAACCCATGAACGGGATGAAATTCTTCAGTTTATTAAGAATTCGCATCGTGGTATTATGAAAGGGTACTTCAAATCAAATTAAAATTAAAAGATAAAAACGTAGATGGCAACAACTTCAGATATTAGAAACGGACTTTGTTTAAAATATAACAATGATATTTATAAAATCATTGAATTTTTACACGTAAAACCTGGTAAAGGTCCTGCTTTTGTAAGAACAAAAATGAAAAGTGTAACTAGTGGAAAAGTATTAGATAATACATTTTCTGCAGGTCACAAATTAGAGGATGTACGAGTAGAAACGCATAAGTTTCAATACTTATACAATGATGGTGAGTTTTATCATTTTATGAATGAAGCAGATTATACACAAATTCGTTTATTAGAAGCTGCTTTAGATAAACCAGAATTAATGAAAGAAGGAGAAATTGTAACTGTTTTAATTAATACAGAAGACAATATGCCGCTTTCTGTAGATCTGCCTGCAAGTGTTATACTTGAAGTTACAGCTACAGAGCCTGGAGTTAAAGGGAATACAGCAACGAATGCTACAAAACCTGCAACGATGGAAACTGGAGCATCTGTTAATGTGCCTTTGTTTATAAATGAAGGAGATAAAATAAAAGTAGAAACAGAAAAAGGTACGTATAAAGAACGTGTTAAAGAATAAAATTCAGTGTACAGTCTCAGTACGTAGTTGACAAGACTGAAAACTGGGACTGTAAACTGTAAACTGAATATATGAAATTCCCTAAACCACATAGCTTAAAACAAATAGCAGACTTAATAGCTTGTAAATTTGTTGGTGATGCCAACTTTCAAGTTCTTGGTATTAATGAAATTCATGTAGTTGAAAAAGGAGATGTCGTATTTGTAGATCATCCTAAGTACTACGATAAAGCTTTGCAATCTGCTGCAACTATTGTACTAATCAATAAAGAAGTAGATTGTCCAGAAGGAAAAGCATTACTTATAAGCGATGATCCCTTTAGAGATTTTAATAAAATTACACAGCATTTTAAACCGTTTCAGGCTTCTAATGTCGCAATTGCACCTTCCGCAAAAATTGGCAAAAACACCATTGTGCAACCCAACTGTTTTATTGGTAATAATGTAACTATTGGTGATAATTGTATTATTCATCCTAACGTAACCATTTATGACGATACCGTAATTGGTAATAATGTTACTATTCATGCAGGAACCATTTTAGGTGCCTCTGCTTTTTATTATAAAAAACGTCCAGAAGGATTTGACCCTTTATTATCTGGAGGAAGAGTAGTCATTAAAGACAATGTAGATATTGGTGCGCTTTGTACCATAGACAAAGGAGTTAGCGGAGATACAATTATTGGCAAAGGTTCTAAATTAGATAACCAAATTCAAGTCGGTCATGATACTGTTATTGGTGAAAAATGTCTAATAGCATCCCAAACAGGAATTGCTGGTTGCTGTATTATTGAAGATGAAGTTACCATTTGGGGACAAGTTGGTACCACAAGTGGAATTACTATTGGAACAAAAGCAATTGTACTTGGACAAACGGGAGTCACAAAATCTATCGCAGGAGGTAAAACGTATTTTGGTACTCCTATTGAAGAGGCAAGAGTCAAATTAAAAGAATTAGCTTATATCAAGAAAATTCCTGAAATTGTAGAACAATTAAAAAAGAAATAGATGACACCTAAGCAAGTTGTTCAACAATTTTATAGTTCCGATTTAGCAAATAATACAGAAGCAGTAGATCTTTGTTTTCATAAAGATTGTACCTTAAGTTGGCATAGTAGTAAAGGGTTTAATGTATTAGATTTTAATGCTTTAAAATTAGTTTTTGAAGAAGTTAGAAAAATGTACGACACACTGCGTTTTGAAACTAGCCATTTATTGGAAGACGGAAACATGGTAACCATACGTTACACCTCTTATTTTACAACCGTTGAAAACCCAAACGAAGAAATGCCATTGGCGCATTTCACTACTATTTGGGAAGTGAAAGACGACAAAATCATCAAAGGATTTCAAATGAGTCAGCTAGCAGATAGTTGTTCAGAAAGCCTAAATTCTTTTTAAGAAATAAAAATACAAATCACTTTATAAATTCTTTTCAAAATCTTACTTTTGCAGTAAGAGTTTTAATTTTTAGTAAAGGAATTCTTAAACAAATATTAAACAATTTTAATCTAAATATAAATGAGCGTTTTAGTAAATAAAGATTCAAAAATAATAGTTCAAGGATTTACTGGTAGTGAAGGTACTTTTCACGCTGGACAGATGATTGAATACGGAACAAATGTTGTTGGTGGAGTTACTCCAGGAAAAGGTGGTCAAACACATTTAGATAAACCAGTTTTTAATACGGTTTCTGAAGCTGTAGAGAAAGTAGGAGCAGACACAACCATTATTTTTGTACCACCAGCTTTTGCTGCGGATGCTATTATGGAAGCTGCAGATGCAGGAATTAAAGTAATTATTACTATTACTGAAGGAATTCCAGTTGCAGATATGATTAAAACTGCTGCGTATATTAAAGATAAAGATTGTAGATTAATTGGACCTAACTGTCCAGGAGTTATTACTCCAGGGGAAGCTAAAGTTGGTATTATGCCAGGTTTCGTTTTCAAAAAAGGAAAAGTAGGTATTGTATCTAAATCAGGTACATTAACGTATGAAGCTGCAGACCAAGTGGTAAAACAAGGTTTAGGTATCACAACAGCAATTGGTATTGGTGGAGACCCTATTATTGGAACTACAACCAAAGAAGCTGTAGAGTTATTAATTAACGATCCAGAAACCGAAGCGGTAGTAATGATTGGTGAAATTGGTGGACAACTAGAAGCAGATGCTGCTAATTGGTATAAAGCGAGTGGAAGCAAGAAACCAGTAATTGGTTTTATCGCAGGAGAAACTGCACCTGCAGGACGTACAATGGGACATGCTGGAGCTATTGTTGGTGGTAGTGATGATACTGCACAAGCAAAAAAGAAAATCATGAGAGAATGTGGTATTCACGTTGTGGATTCACCAGCTGAAATTGGTAAAAAAGTTGCTGAAGTTTTAGGCTAAGCACAAGCACATATATGTTAAAAACCTCACATTTTTTTGTGAGGTTTTTTTATTTGATGCAAATTGTATTTGTTATATTTGAAGTACAACTAATCATATTTTTTACAGATGAAATTATTAGAAGGAAAAACAGCTATAATTACTGGAGCTAGCCGTGGAATAGGTAAAGGTATTGCCGAAGTATTTGCACAACATGGGGCAAACGTAGCTTTTACATACAGTTCATCTGTTGAATCAGCTAACGCTTTAGAAAAAGAACTAAATGCTTTAGGAATTAAAGCTAAAGGCTATCAAAGTAATGCGGCTAATTTTAATGAAGCTCAACAACTAGCTGAAGATGTTGTTGCAGAATTTGGAGGTATAGATATACTAGTAAATAATGCAGGTATTACAAAAGACAATTTGTTAATGAGAATGGGTGAAGAAGATTTTGATAAAGTTATAGAAGTCAACTTAAAATCTGTTTTCAATATGACCAAAGCGGTACAACGTACAATGCTTAAACAACGCAAAGGGTCTATTATTAATATGAGTTCTGTTGTTGGTGTAAAAGGTAATGCAGGACAAACCAATTATGCAGCATCTAAAGCAGGTATCATAGGGTTTTCTAAGTCTGTAGCTCTAGAGCTTGGCTCTCGTAATATTAGAAGCAATGTCATTGCTCCTGGATTTATTGAAACAGAAATGACAGCAAAGCTAGATGAAGAAACTGTAAAAGGATGGCGGAATGCTATTCCATTAAAAAGAGGAGGAACTCCTGAAGATATAGCAAACGTTTGTGTGTTTTTAGCAAGTGACATGAGTGCTTATATTACAGGTCAGACATTAAACGTCGACGGAGGAATGCTTACTTAATATATTTTGCTTCCCCATGAAAGTGGAAATTTCATCACATAATACCATAAACTAATTAATGAGTTCTCAAACTCTAATATTTATTATCATAGCTGGAATTATTGCGCTAGTACTAGCGCTTTTTCAGTATATCTTCAAATCA
>JAGPUY010000237.1 GCA_018067265.1 Oceanihabitans sp.
ATAACATCAATAGTAATGGTATTATGCCCAAATACTTTTGCCCAACCTTGAATACTTGGTACTATCGCTTGCTTGCCATCTAAAAGCGTTTCTGCTTCCACGCGCCCTATAAATTTACTTCCTATAAAGCTTTCATGTACAAACTCTTCTCCTATTTTTAATTTTCCTTTTGCATAAAGCTGTGCTAATCTTGCTGAAGTTCCTGTTCCGCAAGGACTTCTGTCTATTGCTTTATCTCCATAAAACACAGCGTTTCTACCTGATGAAGTTACATCAATTGGATTTCCTGTCCAAAGCATATGGGTTACATTTTTAATCGTTTCGTTTTCTGGATGCATAAACTGATCGGGATATTTCTCTTGGATTCTATCTCTAACTATTTGCGAATATTGAATGATTTTGGAAGCCGTAAAATCATGTACTCCAGAAAAGTTTTTCTGCGGATCTACAATAGCATAATAGTTTCCACCATACGCAACATCAAAAATAATCTCGCCTAATTCGGGACATTCTACGGTTAAATCCTGCGCAGCTAAATAACTTTTTACATTGGTAAGTTTGACCCAATCTACTTTGTTATTGGTTTGCTGATATGCTATTTCTACCAAACCAGCAGGAGCTTCCATTTTAATTTTTCCTGGAATTTTAGGTATCACCAAACCTTCTTCAATAGCAATGGTGATAGTCCCAATGGTTCCATGGCCGCACATTGGTAAGCAACCAGAAGTTTCTATAAACAGAATAGCAAAATCATTTTCAGGATTATGCGGCGGAAACAAAAGGCTTCCGCTCATCATATCATGACCGCGAGGTTCAAACATTAAGCCTTTACGAATCCAATCGTATTCTTTTAAAAAATGTTGGCGTTTCTCACTCATGGAATTACCAATTAAATTTGGACCACCACTTTTTATAACGCGTACTGGATTTCCGCAAGTATGTGCATCAATACAAACAAATGTCTTTTTCATAATTTCTTATAACATTTCCCGAATCTTTTTCAAGCAAGGCGTTTTAAAAAAGCTCTGAAGGGAAAATTTAGATTGCGGATTTGGTTTGCCTATTATTTATTAATCTAGAAATTTGCAACGGATTCTCGTTTTTTAGTTCGTTTGGCAATAATGTATTGGGCCAATCTTGATAACTAAAAGGACGCACCCAACGTTTTATAGCATGTATACCAACTGCTGTAAATCGACTATCGGTTGACGATGGATATGGCCCGCCATGCACCATCGAAGGACAAACCTCAACTCCTGTTGGAACACCATTAAAAATAACTCGTCCAACGCGATTTTGTAACGCTGCAATGACTTTAGAATACTTAGAAGCCTCACCAGCATCTGCGATTAAAGTTCCTGTTAATTGTCCTTCTAATTTTAAAATTATCGTTTCTAATTCTGCTGCATTTTCACATTGTACAACGATGGAATACGGTCCAAAAACTTCTTGATGCAACGTTGGATTTTCCAAAAACGTTTTACCAGAAACCGTTGCAACCGTTTGTTTTGCATAATTGGTTTTCACCGCGGATTCATAATTCGCGGTAACCGTTATTTCGGCCTGCGAAATTGCTTTTTGCTTATTGCTTTCATACGCTGAAATAATATTTGGATGTAACATCACAGCTGGTTCTATTTTTAGGATTTCATTGGATAAATTCTGAATAAATTTGGATAAGTTTTCGCCTTTAATACCAAGTAGTAAACCAGGATTTGTACAAAATTGCCCTGTTCCTAAAGTAATAGAACCTGCATAGGTTTTTGCTACATCTTTTTGTCTGTTTTTTAATGCTTCCGGAAGAATTATTACTGGATTGACACTTCCCATTTCTGCGAATACAGGAATTGGTTCTTCGCGTTGTGCGGCTATATCATATAGGGCGCGTCCGCCACGAATACTGCCAGTAAAACCGACAGCTTTTACACCAGAATGTTTTACTAGTTGTTGTCCAACTTCGATTCCGCTAGAATTTAAATTAGAAAAAACACCATTAGGCATTCCTGTTTTTTCTGCAGCTTTTCGTATTGCCGAAGCTACTAATTCTCCGGTTCCTGCATGCATTGGATGTGATTTTACAAGTACTGGACAACCTGCTGCAAATGCTGCTGCAGTATCGCCCCCAGCAGTGGAATACGCCAACGGAAAATTACTTGCGCCAAAAACTACGACTGGCCCTAAAGGCACCAACATTTTACGAATATCAGATCTTGGCATTGGTTGGCGTTCTGGCTGCGCAGTATCTATTGCTGCTTCTACCCAAGAACCTTCTTTTACCAAATCTGCAAAACTACGCAATTGGCCAACCGTTCTACCGCGTTCTCCTTTTGCTCGACCTTCTGGCAAACCGGTTTCGGAGCAATAGGTTTGAATTAATAGGTCGTCTAAGGCTAAAATTTCATCAGCAATGGCATTTAAAAATGCCGCTTTTTTTTCTCCTGAAGTATTTCTGAAAATTTTAAAAGCATCGGATGCTAAAGTTACTGCTTCGTCAATTTCTTCTGGAGTTACTTCTGTAAAAACAGGTGTGTTTTCCACATTTAATTGCGGATTAAATGTTCGGTATGTTTTGTCTCCAGAAGCAGACAGTTTATTTCCTATGTAGTTTTTTCCTGTAATCATGGCGTTTATATCTTTGCGGTGCATACGAAGAGAATCGATTTGTTTTATATGTTAAATAACCTATACGTACTTGAAACATCCTCTTTTATAAAGAGAAGGTTTTTTAGTTATTCATTCGTTTTAAATGTGCTTCTATGTCCACTGGTTTATGTATAATCTTGGTAGATGCTGGATATTTTTTTAATAATGCTTCTGGTCGTATTGGCCGTTTTTCAAATCCGCCACCACAATTCGGACAAACCTGTTCGAGAATAGTATCTACGCAGTCTTTACAGAAAGTACACTCGAAGGTGCATATCCTTGCATCTTGTGCATCGAATGGTAGTTTTTTATTACAATTCTCACAGGTTGGTCTTATTTCTAGCATTATTTTATGTTTGTTCATTCTATTCTTTGGTGTTCTGTATTTGTGTTAAGGATTGCAGCGGCATCCTTTTTTTACTTCTATATAAGGCAAAAAAAGATATAGCGTAAAGCCTGACCAAACGCAGCTTAAGCGAAGTTTGGGAACACCCAAATTACTTTACAAATTTTTATAATCGGGTAATGTTGGTCTGCTTTTTAACGCATCTTCAATTACTTTTAATACCTGTATTCGTTCTTCGCCATGCAGTGGTAATCTTGGTGCTCTAACGTTTTCTGTACCTATTCCGGTTGCCACCTCGGCGAGCTTAATGTTTTGCACTAATTTAGGGTGTATATCCAACTCTAATAATGGCATAAACCAGCGGTATATTTCAATTGCTTCTTGCACTCTTCCTGCTTTTTGAAGTTCATAAATAGCGACGGTTTCGGCTGGAAATGCGCATACCAAACCGGCAATTATTCCATCTGCTCCCATTAACAAGCTTTCTAAGGATATGGTGTCTACGCCTGACATGATTTTTAAGCGATTACCAAAGCGATTTTTGATTCTTGTCACGTTAGAAACATCTCTGGTCGATTCTTTTACAGCTTCGATATTTGGGCAGTTTGCCAAAAGCTCTTCGAACATATCTAGCGTCACTTCAATTTTATAATCCACTGGATTATTGTAAATCATTATAGGAAGTTTTGTGCTATTGGCAATTGCTTTAAAGTACTCTACAACTTCTCTATCACCAGCATTATAGCGCATTGGCGGCAAAAGCATTAAGCCTTGCGCTCCGTCTTCTTCTGCTTTTTTAGCACATTGAATCGCGTCTTTTGTAGTCTGCTCTGCAATATTTATTAGCACTGGAATTTTACCATTTACAAATGCTACGGTTTCTCTGGTTAGGATTCTTTTTTCATTATCGGTTAATGTGCTTGCTTCGCCCAAAGTACCGCCAAGTACAATTCCATGCACTCCTGCATCTAGTTGTGCCTGAATATTAACTTTAAAGGTTTTAAGGTCTAACACATCGTTTTCTGTAAACTTTGTGGTTACTGCCGGCATCACGCCTTCCCATTTTATACTCATAATTTCTACGTTTTAAAGTGGTAAAACTAATAGAATACTCTTGTATTTAATGATAAGGTTTTATCCATAATTGATACTATATTATTCTACTTACTAATATTAAATCTATATAAGAATAGTATTTGCGTATATTTGTACTATGAAAGTACTACCATTTAAAATACCTAAACCAGAGCAAGATGCTTTGATTTTTCAAATGGATGCGGGAGAATCTTTTTATGATAAGCTGCACCAACATGAAGAAATTCAGTTAAGTTTTATTGTAGAAGGCGAAGGAACTCTTGTGGTAGGAGATACTGTAAATGATTACGCGAAGGAAGATATTTTAATTATAGGAAGTAATATTCCGCATGTTTTTACGAGCGACTCGAAGGTTTCTAAAGAATCACATATGCTTTCTCTGTTTTTTACGAAACAGTCGTTTGGCGCTCCTTTTTTTGAACTGGAAGAGTTAAAAGAACTACAGCATTTTTTTAAACGTGCAAAACATGGTTTTAAAGTTACTTCCAAACAACAACAAATAAAGACCTTGTTTTTACAACTAGAAAACGCATCTAAACTTCATCGTTTTTATGTTTTACTTCAGCTTCTAGAAATAACATCGAAGGCCAATTACAAAAGTTTATCTTCTTTTATTTATGATAAAAAGTATAGTGACAATGAAGGTTATAGAATGCGTAATGTTTTTGAATATACGATGAATAACTTCAATAAAGAGGTTACTTTAAGTTCTATTTCGGAAGTAGCTAATATGACTAAAAACGCCTTTTGTAAGTATTTTAAAAAGAGAACGAATAAAACCTATTTTCAGTTTTTGAATGAATTACGCATTGAGCATGCTAGCAAACTTTTACTATCGGGAAATAATTATTCTACTACAGAAATAGCAGAACTTTCGGGTTTTAATAATATTTCGAATTTCAATAGGCAGTTTAAAACGATCAAAGGAAAAAGTCCGTCGCAATGGAAGAAAACAAAATAGGTTTTTGGGACTTATACCAGATTAATCACCTCTGAAGTTTAATCTATAAAGCAGAAGCGTCGTTTTTTTGATGCACGCTGTATTTCCACTAGGAATAGAAGTTCTACTATCCATCGATGCTTTTAGCTTTTTTTACGTTAGCTGGGTGTTTTCAAAAGGTATCGCGAACGGATAAAAAACTACCTATTGGTAGTTATAGCGCATCGTTAGACGTTTTGTAATCCTGCATGATTTTTTTCACCTTGCAGGATTACAAAAGCTAACGCCATACTTTTATAATTTCTTTACGTATTCTGTAATTATAACGGTTAGTGTTGGACCAACTTTACCTTCAATATAGGTTTCGTTATCGCGATCTAAACGTATATTTCTAACAGCGGTACCTTGTTTAGCAACTTGGCTAGATCCTTTTATTTTAAGATCTTTTATTAACACTACAGAATCTCCAGTTTCTAAAACAACCCCATTTACATCTCTGTGAATTAGTTTTCCTTCTTCATCTTCACCTTCTCCAGTAGATTTTGCAAACTCTAAAACATCTTCTTCTAGATACATCATGTCTAACAAATCTTTTGGCCAACCTTCATTTCTTAAACGGGATAACATTCTCCATGCTGCAACTTGTACTGCTTGGTGCTCGCTCCACATACTATCATTTAAACAACGCCAATGATTAGGATCTGTACTTTCTGGGTCTTCTATTTGATCAACACATGTTTTACAAGCTGTAAGTGTTTCTATTAGGCTTTGATCTTTTCTAGGCGCTAAAGTATGTAGTTGTAAATGCTCTTCATTTTGGCATAATTCACACTTGCCATCTGCTCGTTTATTTAATTCTCTTTCTAAACTCATTTCAGTAAATTTTTGAAAAACAAAAGTACGTTTATTCTAACAGTACAACAAGAAGAAATGGTGTTAAGCCACTTGATTCGATTTAAAGCGGTTGGATACTTGGCTATTGCTCAAGCCAACTATAGAGAGTTTTTTGTTTTTAGAAAGCGCTTCATTATGCAATTGCGCTATTGCAACGACGCCTTGATTATCTATTGCACTTAATTCTTGTAGGTTTAATATAACATCATCTGCTTGATTAAAAACATCTTTTAATTCGTTTTTAAAAAAGGGTATATTTAACTTTATAAGGTTTCCTTTTACCTTATAAACATTATTAATATTTGTAATTATAAGTTTCATGCTTTTGTTTTATTTAGTAATAGAATTTGGTGCTACAATCGAATATGTACTACTAATTAAGCGGCGTCAATAGTTGTTATATGATCGAATATTTCTTTACTACCTAAACCTGTAATAAAAAAGGGTTTATGTGCTTTTAAGGATTGTTTGTAGATATCTTCGAAAGCCGAGACGCCTTCATTATCTATACTTTTAAGTTCATCAATATTTATCACCAATTCATTCGTGGTGCTAAATATATTTTTGAAATAAATTTGAAATTTTTTTACGTTTGTTTTGTTAAGAATTCCGGTAACTTTAAACGTGTCCAATGAATTTGTGATTTCTAGTGCCATCTTTTAAATGTTTTAAATTATAAAATATTAAGCGCTATTAATCTCTGTAAATATGTGATTTATTATTAGTTACTCCTAATATGTTCGATGAAATGCGGTATAAATTGTTGAATGTAAAAAACAGTAATACTATTCATGCATCATTATAAAGAATCTCGAAGTTTTTTAGATAACCCTTTCACTACCACATCATAGGAATGATTAATTAGTTCTATGACAAACGAAGGCTGTAATTCGGCGGTATGTAATTGTATGGTATTCCAGTGTTTTTTGCTCATGTGGTAACCAGGCGCCACACTTTCATAATCTGCACGAAGTTCTTGTGCATAGTCTGGATCACACTTTAAGTTTATAGATGGTGTGCCAGCTTCCCAACCTTTTAATGAGGTTAAAGCAAACATTTTTCCTTGCACTTTAAATACAAGCGTGGTTTCATCAAAAGGAAAATGTTCTGTAACTCCTTTTTTACTTAAACAATATTCCCGAAGTTGTTCTATGTTCATGATTCGATTTATTCTTCAATTTTCTTTACTGGAGATTCCTCTAGTTTTAATGCGGAATAATCTAGTTTCCAACCAATCGTTTCTACAATGCTTTCCATTAAAGAAATGGTTTGTAACGCTTCTTTTTGTGCAGCTTGTATTAAACCACTTTCTGGAACTTTGTCTAAAATATGTTGTTTCGCTTCTTGGTTTAATCCGGTTAAATCGGAAGCTTCAAACTTATTAAAGTAACCGTCTTTTTTATCGTAATAATTTAAATCCGTTTCTACAGATAATACTTCTGGCTGTGGAAAATGTGCTAGAATAATTCGTTTATTTTTATTATCTGCTTCTAATTGTATTTTACTTAAATCGTAGCCAACATAGGCTTTAGCGTTTATTACGATTAGTGCTTTCTTCTTACTATTTACCATTTTTAAAAAGCGTTCTTTAACATCTTCGTAATGGTAAATTTCGGCAAAATCGCCTTCCACAGTTATAAATTTACAAACGGTTTTCACTTTATCTAACAGTAGTAGCGATTGCGAATTTACAAGTTGTTTATTTTTAAACGATTTAAAATAAGTAACAACACCTAAACTTGCTAATATTCCTATAATAATTCCTAAAAAGGCTTCCATTTATTTAATTGGTTTTATTCTTTTATACGCAATTTATATACCAAAAATTACTCGCTTAAAAGTGCATATAAAATGGGCTTGCTTGGTGAAGCATCGTTTTCAAAAGGAGCGATCTGCAAATTTAGAAAATAGGTACCATCATTTACATGATTTGGCACAAAAATAAATTCGGTTATGGTTGCTCCCAATCGTACTTTTCCTTTTGTATTCCAAAAAGCATTATGCGCTAAAAGCTTGCCTTCGTCTTTTTCTTTATCTACGCTTGGTAAATCTATTAGCAAATGCTCCACGCCTTTTTCTCTTAAATATACTGCTGCATCTTCTAATAAATAAGGCGGATTACTATGCGAATATTGCGCTGATAATTTTTCACTAGTATTTGGCAACGTTCGTATCACTACTGCTTTTCTTTTTTTGTTTCCTAAAGCAAATTGGATCTGTTTTTTAGAAATTACAAAGTCGTCACCCAATTTTTCTGGAGCGACCGTAATGACTTCCGCTAAAAAGAAAAACTTCTTTAAACTCTTATTTACAGAGTGTACTTTTTCTACAATATGACCAACGCATTCGGTATGTGTACCATGTGCATGCGGATTAAAAGATATATTATTAAAATTGATACTCGCGCCTTCTTTTACACTTGCTGTCCATCCTTCGTCTTGAACCGGCTTTATCGTTGGTTCGGCTAAATACCAAGCATTTACATTGTTTTTTGAAGCGATTAGCGGAATAGAAATATCTAATGGTTTAGAAAAATCTATCTTATATTTTTTTGAATTGGTTTCTATAGTTGCTATCATACCCAAATATACTAAATCACGAAGAGTTGTGACGCAATTCCGTCGACTAAAAATTTACCTTTTTGAGTTGTTTTCAAGAAAGATTCTTCGACAAGCTCAGAATGACAGCTAGTAATATTTACTAATCCTTCCTCTATATATTTTTGTGAAGTTTGCAACAAATGTTTTTTATAATCTGTTCCAAAATCGCTTTCTACTTTTTGTAAGGAAACGCCCCAAACAGTTCGTAATCCAGTCATTACATATTCGTTATACTGATCTGGAATACTTAAAATTTCTATGGTATTTGGAAGCGTATTCTTTTGTATTTCTTGAATATATTTACTGTTATTGGAAACATTCCAACTACGTTGTGTTTGATGAAAAGAATGTGCCGAAGGACCAATACCCAAATAGGTTTTGCCTTGCCAATAACTCGTATTATGTTTCGAAAAATAGTTTGGCTTCCCGAAATTTGAAATTTCATAATGCACAAAACCTTGCTTTTCCGTTTCGGCAACCAAATGATTAAAATGTTCTAATGCTAAGTCCTCATCAATTGGTGGATAATTTCCTTTTTTAATAAAAGTAGCCAAGGCTGTTTTAGGTTCTACGGTTAAAGCATAGCTTGAAATATGGTTGATACCAAAACGAAATGCTTTTTCCAGGTTTGCTTGCCATTTCTCAAGACTCATATTAGGAATCCCATAAATCAAGTCAATTGTGATATTATCGTAATATTGCGTTGCAAATTCTAGACACTTTTCTGCTTCTTCTGCATTATGTGCTCTGTTCATGCTTTTCAAATCGTCTTCAAAAAAAGATTGGATTCCGATGCTTAATCTATTGATTGGCGTTTTTGATAATTCGAGGATTCGCTCTTGGGTTAAATCGTCTGGATTAGCCTCTAGCGTTATTTCTGGATCTGCGGAAACTGTATAGTTCTTATACACCGATTCTATTAACAAAACCAATTCCTCATTAGTAAGTAACGACGGCGTTCCTCCCCCGAAATAAATGGTTTCCACTTCTTGGTCTTGCAATTCGTTTTTACGAAGCTGTAGCTCTGTTATTAATGCTTCTATCAACTCATCTTTCTTCTTCATAGAAGTCGAAAAATGGAAGTCGCAGTAATGACACGCTTGCTTGCAAAATGGTATATGTATGTATATGCCGCTCATTTTTTTTCAGTATTCAGTGTTCAGTTGCAGTAGGCAGTTTAACTCATTCCCTAAAAAAATCATTCTAAAAAAAGGTGTCGTAAATTAGGATAAAACTGTGGATGATTACTGTTTATTTCTTAACCCGATCCTCATTCTGTTTCACAAAAGCATCCCAACCAGAATAGCTTTTACCAACCGTAATTTTTCCGGAATTATAAAAATGACAAACTGCGGCAGCCAAACCATCTGTGGAATCCAAATTTTTTGGGAGGCTTTTTAAACCTAATAAACTTTGAAGCATTTTTGCAACCTGTTCTTTACTAGCATTACCATTTCCGGTAACGGCCATTTTTATCTTTTTTGGTAGATATTCTGTAATTGGAATTTCACGAGAAAGTCCGGCAGCCATTGCAACGCCTTGTGCACGACCAAGCTTTAGCATACTTTGTACGTTCTTTCCAAAAAAAGGTGCTTCAATAGCAATTTCATCTGGATGATGCGTATCGATCAATTCGATAGTACGTTCAAAAATAAGCTTCAGTTTTAGATAATGGTCCTTGTATTTCTTTAAATCTAATTCGTTTAATTGCAAGAATTCCATCTTCTTATTCTTTACTCTAATAAGTCCGAAGCCCATGATGGTTGTTCCTGGATCTATTCCTAAAATAATTCTTTCTTCGCTCATTATTCGCAATAGTAACAACCGCTTAATGAAATAGAGATACCAATGGTTGCTGTTAAAAGGTTTCCGTTAAAGGTTCCAAATCCGTCACTAAGATTATCGTAATCGCCACTAAATGCATAAATATAAGAAGTATCTAAAAATAGGGAAAGGCTTTGCGAAATTCCGTAATGAAACTCCAAACCAGCCATTGCATTTAAAAAGGACTCCTTATTATCTGTATAATCACCTAATGGTTTTACAAAGGTAAATCCTGGTCCGGCATGTGCCATAATAGCGTAATTGTGTGGCAATCGTATTAAACTACCAAGATCATAAACGGCTTGCACATTGACTCTAGAATAATTGACTTTAAATTCTGGGGAGTTACTTGCATTAGAAAGTCGGTTATAACCAAAGTCTAGTTTTGCACCTAAATTTTTACTGAACATACGTTGCAATCCCATATGAACGGTTGGAAAATTTATAGGTTTTGCTTCAAAAGTAGACACAAATGCGCTTTGACTCGGACTATTAATTCCTACAGCAAATTGTGCTTTCCAGGTACTCGTTTCGCTTTGCGAAAATCCAGAAACAGCAATGAAACTTAGTAGTAAAAAAAATATGGAGGACTTAAATGTTTTAAATGGTATCGTCATAAGGCAATATTGTTTTAATTTGCGCATTTTAGTACACAATGTATAGCGCACTACCTTACAAAACTAAACAATTCTTTTTTGTACTTATTAAATTAAGTATTGTAATTGGTGCTTTTTATTTTATTTATAATAAACTAACCACAAACAACGATTTAGATTTTAGTGCGTTTGTTTCTTTTTTGAAAAAAAACAACGTTTTTTCCTTAAAAAACATTCTTTTTCTTCTTTTTTTAAGTTTTTTCAATTGGTTTTTAGAAATATTAAAATGGCAAAAATTAGTATCTTCTATTAAAAAAACATCGCTTCCGGAAGCCTTAAAACAAAGTTTAGGCGCTTTAACAGCTTCCCTTTTTACACCAAATAGAATTGGAGACTACGGAGCCAAAGCTTTATATTTTACTTCGGAACACAGAAAACGTATTGTGCTTTTAAACTTTATTGGCAATATGATGCAAATGGCAATAACAATGCTTTTAGGCGTTTTTGGTTTGTATTATTTTGTTACAGAAAATCAAGTCGATTTTAATTTTTCAAGAATACCAAGGCTCTTGATTATTATTGCCGTTATTTCTATATTTTCTGTTTTCGGATTAAAACAAAAGCGTTTTAAAATAAAAGGCTTTTCTATAGAAAAAGTCATGGGATTTGTTAAAAATATATCTGTAAAAATCAAGGTTTACACCTTTGTCTTATCCCTTTTACGGTACTTAGTTTTCTCCTTTCAGTTTTACTTTTTACTTGGTATTTTTGGTGTTGAGCTTTCTTACTTTCAAGCCATGGCTGCCATAACAAGTATGTATTTAATTAGCTCTATAATTCCTTCCATATTTATTTTTGATGTTATTATTAAAGGAAGTATTGCGGTTTCTCTTTTTACTAAAGTTGGTGTAAACGAATTCACTATTTTAAGTATTAT
>JAGPUY010000259.1 GCA_018067265.1 Oceanihabitans sp.
GCTCCAAGAGCTCCGGCCATAATTACAGCAACAGCGAAATCAATCACGTTACCTGTCATAATAAAATTCTTAAATTCTTTTAACATGATATATGTTTTTTTAGTTAATTAATTGAATGCAAAATTAGTTAAAATTTTAACAAAATATAAGAAATTAATTCACTAGTAGAAGTTTTTACCGACGAAATGCTCTTTTTACACGTTGAGATATAGAAGTTAGCAACTCATAAGAAATAGAGTTTGTTTTATTTGCTAAAGTTTCGGCAGTTGGGTGCTTTCCAAAAACGATAACTTCATCTCCTTCCTTACAGTCTATATTCGTTATATCTACCATAATCATGTCCATACAAACATTACCAACTATAGGTGCTTTTTGATCATTTATAGTAACAAAACCAACACCATTTCCATATTGTCTACCAATACCATCTGCATGACCAATTGGTATGGTTGCGGTTTTTGTGGTTTTAGTTGCCGTATATGCTCTGTTATAACCTAAAGATTCTCCTTTATGTATGGTATGTATTTGCGAAATGACAGATTTTAGTGTAGAAATAGGTTTAAAATTTTGGTTTTCTTTTTCCGAATTACCAAAACCGTATAAACCAATTCCACTTCTAACCATATCCAAATGTGCTTCCGGATAATTTAATATTCCTGAAGTATTGCACATATGAAGTATTGGTTGGTATGCTATTTTTTTGCTGAATATTTCAGCAATATTTTTAAATTTCTCTATTTGATTTAAAGTAAATTCCTTTTCATTTAAATCTTCGCTAGCCGCTAAATGCGAAAATATAGAGGTTACTTTTACCGAAGCATTCCTTTTTAATAACGGAAGGATTTCATCTATTTTTTCAGCATTAAAACCTAATCTATTCAATCCGGTGTTAAATTTTATGTGAATCGGATAATTTTGTTGTTTTTCTTTGTTGGCAACGGCGATAAATTCTTTTAAAATTTTAAGGCTATAAATACTTGGTTCTAAACAACGATCTATAAGTGTTTGAAAATTCACAGCTAGTGGATGCAATACTAAAATTGGTTTCGTAATTCCCGCATCACGAAGCGCAACACCTTCATTAATATAAGCCACTGCAAAATAATCGACATCTAAATTTTGAAGATGTTTTGCTATTTCTTCGGCATCGCTACCATAACCAAAGGCTTTAACAACCGCTAAAAATTTGGTTTTAGGTTGTAGCTTAGATTTAAGATATTTGTGGTTATGCGAAAGCGCTTTTAAATCTATTTCAAGGGTTGTTTCTTGAACCTTAGACATTGGGTTTGTTTTCTTTGGTAGAAACTTCTTCGGCATCTTCCACTTTCATTGCCTTTATTTTTTCACGCATAGTAGCTTTGTAATATGCGGCACGACTTAAAGGTTCGTATTCTTCGGTTTCACCAAGTAATACCAGTTTGTCATTTAGAGATTTTCTAAAACTGTATTGTGCCAAATTTCCGGTTCTTGTGCAAACCGCATGTACTTTGGTAACGTATTCTGCGGTTGCCATAAGGTTTGGCATTGGTCCAAAAGGGTTTCCTTTAAAATCCATATCTAAACCAGCGACAATAACACGAATACCTTTGTTTGCTAAATCGTTACAAACACGTACAATTTCGTCATCAAAAAACTGTGCTTCGTCAATACCAACCACATCACAACCGTCTGCTAAAATAGGAATATTAGCAGCTGCTGGAACTGGAGTAGAGCGAATTTCGTTAGCATCATGAGACACTACCATTTCTTCGTCGTAACGCACATCTATAGTTGGTTTAAAAATCTCGACTTTTTGCTTTGCAAATTGCGCACGTTTAAGCCTACGTATCAGTTCTTCGGTTTTACCAGAGAACATAGATCCGCAGATTACTTCAATCCAACCAAATTGTTCTTTTTGATTTACTGTATTTTCAAGAAACATTTTGTAATTTTATCACTGCAACGAAACTTGTTTTTCGTTTGCATAAAGGTGGCGCAAATTTATTAAAAATCAAAAGGCTAAATTGCATTATATTCGAAAAATAAAAATTAATATGTCATGAAGAAGAAGTTAGAATCTGAATTAATGAGTATTGCTCATAGAATTTTAAAGCTAAGAGGAAAAGAAGATGTGAATAAAATGCATGAAGAAGTTGCTTCGCTGTATGAAAAACTTACGGTTTTAAAGTTTGCACAAGAAAACTTTGAAGATAGCTTACCAACTATTGGCAACGATTCTTCTTTTTTCGGCATGTTAGATACTGCTTTTAATAATAAAGTGAGTGATAATATAGAGATCGAAGATAGAACCTATATTAACATGGACGAAAATGAAAACGAAGCAATCATGGAACCTGCCATTGAAAAAATCAAGGACATGGTAGCGCAAATGCCTGGAGAAACGCATCAAGTCGATGATTTTTTAGAAACTGTAATTCCAAAAACACAGTTTCATAAAAATGACTTTGAAGAAATTACTGCAGATTTCACAGAAATGCCTGTTTTTGAAAAAGTGAATAAAACCAACGAAAAAAAGTCACTATACGAAAAATTAAAAACTGGAGCTTTACATATTGGATTAAATGATAAAATAGCTTTTATAAAACATCTTTTTGATGGTAAAAACGAAGATTATGAACGTGTGATTTCACAAATAAACACCTCGCAATCTTTTGAAGAAGCACAAAGTTTTATTCAAAATATGGTAAAACCCGATTATAAGAATTGGGTGGGTAAAGAAGATATAGAAGCGCGCCTTTTAGAACTTATTGAAAGCAAGTTTGAGTAATGAGTAAATTATATATTGTCCCAACACCAATAGGAAATCTTAAAGATATCACCTTTAGAGCTGTCGAAATTTTAAAGGAAGTAGATCTTATTTTAGCGGAAGACACTAGAACTTCGGGTAAACTTTTAAAACACTTTGAAATTGGTACGCATATGCAAAGCCACCACATGCATAATGAGCATAAAACGGTCGAAGCATTAATTCAAAAATTAAAATCAGGAGTCACCATTGCTTTGATTAGTGATGCAGGAACGCCGGCGATTTCAGACCCGGGATTTTTGTTAACCAGAGCTTGTGTAGAACATGGTATTGAAGTAGATTGTTTACCTGGAGCAACAGCATTTGTACCAGCATTGGTGAATAGTGGTTTGCCAAACGACAAATTTATTTTTGAAGGTTTTCTGCCAGTTAAAAAAGGACGTCAGACCAGATTATTACTTCTAGCCGAAGAAACGAGAACCATGATTTTTTACGAAAGTCCGCACAAATTAATAAAAACACTAGCGCATTTTTGTGCGTATTTTGGAGAAGAACGACAGGTTTCGGTTTCTAGAGAACTTACTAAGTTGTATGAAGAAACCGTTCGTGGTACCGCAAAAGAAGTGTTAGCGCATTACACCAATAAACCACCAAAAGGAGAAATTGTGGTTGTGGTTGCTGGAAATTCTAAGAAATAAGAAAGTAGTTTTATTTTTCAGAATAGCAACAGAAAACATTAAAATGGATATACAAATATTTATAAATAAATTAAAAACATCTCCAAAAACTATTGCGTTTTCTGAAACCATGGATGTTATTGCCGCGAATTACGAATTCACGCCAAAAACTTTTACAAATGGCTCTTTAGAAAATGCCGAAGGACAAAATTCTGGATCTTGCAAATTGTTTGCTTTTGCAAAAGCGGAAGGTTTATCTAAAGAAGAAACTTTGGCCTGTTTTGGGGCATTTTATTTTGAAGAAGTTTTAAAAGAGCCTAATGGTGAAGGACATCAAAATATTAGAAACTTCATAAAAACAGGTTTTGAAGGTTTGTTTTTTGAAAGCTTTCCTTTAACAAAAAAGTAAAAGGTTTATTTCGTGTTAAATGGAAGATTTACTGTACAAGATAAGACAATGTGCTATTTGCGAAGCACATTTACCACTTGGTCCACGACCAGTAATAACAGCAAATCCGAAAGCCAAAATAATAATTATCGGACAAGCGCCTGGAACGAGTGTGCATAAAACGGGAATTCCGTGGAATGATCCTAGCGGAAAACAACTCCGTAAATGGTTAGGCGTTACCGATAAAGATTTTTATGATGAAACCAAATTTGCATTAATGCCAATGGGTTTTTGCTATCCAGGAAAAGGAAAAACAGGAGATTTACCACCAAGAAAAGAATGTGCACCACAATGGCATGAAGTCC
>JAGPUY010000295.1 GCA_018067265.1 Oceanihabitans sp.
CCTAACTGCTAAAACAGAAAGAATAGATGTTAGAAAAGGAATGAACCTGGGTGCCGATGATTACCTCACGAAACCTTTTGAAGAAGACGAATTGTTAGATGCCGTTTCGTCAAGACTCTATAAACATAATTTCCTTAAAAAGGAATTCTCTAAGGATATTGAAGGTATACATCATTTTTTTAATGAGGTATCGATACAACAAGGCATGGAAAGCCTTTCCAAAGATCGTAAGGTTCTAACATTTAATAAAAAAGACTTTATTTTTACGGAAGGTGATACGGCACATACACTATACTTTATACAAAAAGGCGCTATAAAAACATATAAAACTACGGAGTCTGGCAAACGTATGGTAACGGGCATATTCGGGCCTGG
The DNA here is from genome assembly GCA_018067265.1 of Oceanihabitans sp. Classification (GTDB taxonomy): domain Bacteria; phylum Bacteroidota; class Bacteroidia; order Flavobacteriales; family Flavobacteriaceae; genus Oceanihabitans. The sequence goes on from JAGPUY010000295.1 coordinate 376, forward strand.
ACAATTTGTAGGCCAACTATCTTTACTCTCTAATAATGGTACGTATAGAGACAATGCAACAGTTCTAGAGCACGCAGAAGTTTTTAAAATACCTAAAGTTGATTTTACAACCTTACTATTTGGTGATAAGTTGATTTCAAATAAATTCATCACCATGATTTCTAATGATCTAATTGATCTTCAAGAACAACTAGTAAGTATGGCCTTTTCCACAGTTAGACAACGTTTAGCAAAAGTACTTTTGAATTTATCTGAAAATGAAATACTTCATAATTCTAGAAATAAAGGAATCAGTATCTCAAGAGAAGACCTAGCAAGTCTTATGGGTACAGCTACAGAGACTGCTATTAGAATGCTAACCGATTTTAAAGATGAAGCATTAATAAGCATTGGCTCTCATAGAGAAATCATTATTGAAGAAAAAAAGAACTTAGAAGATATTGCTCTTTTTGGATAAAACTACACAGGCTGACCCACGTCATTGAAGAAAAGGAATGTTACGGTTAATTTAGCGATACGTTGAAACTAAATTAATATTTGTACGATGTCTGCTAAAAAAAATAACACTGCAAAAAAATTATTTGTAATAAGAACATTTCAAAGCTTATCCCAAATAGAAACCGTATTGCGCCATATTGCTAAAAAAAATAATGTGCCGCTGCAGTTATCTATCTTGGGTCAGATTACTACCAATAAAGCAATTACAAAAAAAGAACTTGAAAAAATTATAGCCGATATAAAACAGCAGTTAAGTGCTGTTTTAGGCAAGCAATTTCAATTTGGTTATTTCTATAATCCTGAAATTGGCACCTTATTTATTGCAGGTCATTTAACCCCAACCTTCCTTAATAAAATTGATGAAAGAGAGCTTGCGTCATTACCCACAGGTCTTATAGGAATATTTAAAGGATTGGGAATTAATACCGAAGAAATTAACAGTTATTTAAATGAGTTAAAAAATGATAATTATTGTTTAATTATTCGAGGGGAAAGTAGTGTGTTAAATACTATAGAACCCATGTTAAATGTATAATAATCACATATTAATCTCTAAGATGATGTATGATTTGAGTAATCTATTAGGTTTAAATAATGAACTGAATTAATAATCAAAATTTTAATCAATACAACTAAATATTATGAAAACAGTAGTAACACTTTTAACAGTAATTGGTCTTTTTACATTAACAAGTTGCACACAAGATAAAGATGTACAAACTATGATGCAAAATTCAGAAACTAGAGGTCAAATGATGCAAAACATCGTAGATGATAATGAAATGATGACAGAATTTATGGGCAAAATGAGAGTTAACCAACACGCTATGCAAATGATGCAAGGAGACAATGAAATGATGAATATGATGATGCAAGGCAATGGTATGCAAATGACTAACAGTAATATGATGAAAGACACAAACATCATGAAAGGAATGATGCAAAGCATTATGAAAGATGAAAAAATGATGAATCAAATGATGCAAATGATGAATAAAGAAGGCTACATGAGTGATGAGCGTATGAAGTCTAATATAGAGATGATGCGTGACAAAGGCATGAATATGGGAGATATGCATAATAATTAAACAAACATTAAAAACCAAGAAATCAGGATGTATTTATGGGTTATACCCTTATTAATCGTCGCATTTAAAAGTTGGAGCAGATTATTTCAAAAGAGGCAATCAATCTATTAGTGAAGGCTCAGCACTTGAAACACTGAAAGACCACTTTGTCAAAGGTGAAATTGACAAAGCAGAATTCAAAAAGAGAAAAGCAGAACGGAAAAGACGAACTAAACAATGGAACATTATAAAAAAAATAGTTTAACGCTTAAAGGAAGTGTTGCGCTTGGTACTGGTGTTATGATTGGTGCCGGAATATTTGCGCTTTTGGGTCAGGTAGCTGAATTATCTGGAACATGGTTTCCATACATCTTTATTATAGGCGCAGTCATTTCTGGTTTCAGTGCGTATTCCTACATCAAGGTTTCCAATGCATACCCTTCTGCCGGTGGCATAGCCATGATCTTAATGAAAGCCTACGGAAAGACAACACTCACAGCCGCGGCCTCCGTTTTGATGGCTCTTTCTATGATTATCAATGAAAGTTTGGTAGCTAGAACATTTGGATCCTATACCATGCAACTTTTTGATTTGGAAAATAACGCTCTATGGGTGCCGGCTTTAGGTGTCGCCTTGTTGATCCTCGCATACATTGTTAATATATCCGGAAATAAGTTTATCGGGAAGACCTCACAATTCATGGCATTTGTAAAAATAGCAGGTATTCTTGTCTTTGCAATTGGAGGTTTATGGGCCGCTCATTTCACTTTTGGTGATTTAATGCCTACATCCGCTAATTCAGAAGACTATTCAGCGGTAAATTATATTGGAGCTATTGCACTCTCCATATTGGCGTTTAAGGGTTTTACAACGATTACCAATAGTGGGGACGAAATTATTAAACCGCACAAAAATGTGGGACGTTCCATTATCATTTCTTTAATCATTTGTACTGTCGTTTATTTTTTAGTAGCCATTGCCGTAAACGCCAGTTTGTCGATCCCTGAAATAGTAAAAGCAAAAGATTACTCTTTGGCGGAAGCGGCAAGACCTGCTTTTGGAAATTACGGGCTTTATTTTACTGTAGGCATAGCCATTGTAGCTACCATTTCAGGTATCATTGCCAGTATTTTTGCTGTGTCTCGCATGACTGCAATGTTAACGGATATGAAGCTAATACCGCACAGCCATTTCGGTATGTCGGGAAGCATTCAAAAACACATGTTAATTTATGTTGTGGTTATTGCAATTGCCTTAACCATTTTCTTCGACCTATCGCGTATTGCCTCTATTGGAGCCATATTCTACTTAGTGATGGATATGATTGTGCATTGGGGCGTTTTTAAACATTTAAGAAAAGATGTAAAGGCCAATGGAATTATATTGATCTCCGCATTAATACTTGACCTCATTGTATTAATTGCTTTTTTATGGGTCAAAGCAAGTTCTGATATTTTTGTTGTCCTAGTTTCAGCAATCGGAATTGTTTTAGTCTTTGCAGGAGAAAAATGGTTTTTAAAAAAGAATAAAAACACTTAATACATACTAATTATGATGTATTGGTAGGTCATAATCTTAACCGTTATGGCTTTAGGGATAAGGAAAAAAAATGTAAATAGGGAGAAAGAGAGGAGCGCCAGCAGATATGTTGGGCAGTTGTTTCACCAACGGTGAAATTTCCATAGAAGCATATGAGATAGTCCATAGCTTGTAAATTCTGAAAGTTCAATCTAAAGAACTATATTAGAGAAAACCGAAATAATACTGTAAAAATGAACGATAAATTCAAAGACTTGAAAGCAATTTACATTAATTGTACATTAAAAAAATCACCAATGAAGAGTCATACTTCACAACTAATGGAGGTTTCTAAATCAATTATGGCAAAAGAAAATGTTTCGGTCGAAGAAATTAGACTTATTGATCATAACGTTGCAACTGGTGTATATCCAGATATGAAAGAACATGGGTGGAAAGAAGATGAATGGCCAGCGCTCTTTGAAAGAATATTTGCGGCAGATATCCTTATTATAGGTACTCCAATTTGGTTGGGAGAGAAGTCATCAATTGCTCAAAAATTGATTGAAAGGTTGTATGGAATGAGTGGGCAAACAAATAAAAAAGGACAGTACAGCTTTTATGGTAAAGCAGGTGGTTGCATGGTAACAGGAAATGAAGATGGAATTAAACATTGTGCTATGGGGATATTATACTCCTTACAACATGTTGGGTATTCTATACCTCCACAGGCAGATTGTGGCTGGATAGGAACAGTTGGGCCAGGACCAAGTTATGGGGACACTGAGTGGAAAGGAGAAAAATTAAAAACTCCAATTGGTTTTGATTCCGATTTCACGAATCGAAATACTACTTTTATGACTTATAATTTACTTCATTTAGCTTCTATGTTAAAAAAACAAGATGGTTATCCAAGCTATGGAAATTCCAGAAAAGAATGGGACGATGGAACAAGATGGAATTTTGATAATCCAGAATATCGCTAAAAACAGGTGATTTATTTACAGAATAGTTTCTCTTAAAAAGAAATATTGGAAAAAATCAAGTTTGGAATGTTAGGATTAGGGAGTCGCTCTACCCTTTTCTATATCAAAGAGTTGAACAGACATTCTAATTAAACAACAAGCAGAGGTAGTACTTGTCCTTTCTTACTTTTGAACACCAATTCTGATACAATCAATTCACTTTCACCTAACACTTCGCAGGAATTAGACACCTTTGTACAAGCGCATTTAGATGCATTAGAACAAATGGATATCAAACTTATATTGGTTCCAAACATTACCTTGCATGAAACCATTGACCATTTAGTGATTGAGAAAAATGTTATTCATCCCATTCATCTAACGGTCTCAAAAATCAAACAAAACAAGTGGAGTAAAATTGTGTTATTTAGGTCCTTAAACACCATGAAGTCCGACTACACCCCTTCCCTTTTTAATACCAATAGTATAGAAATAGAATTTCCAACGCAAAAGAATATGCTGCTCATAGATGAAGTTCGAAAACAAATTTATGCAAATAAAGAAACGGATGAATTAATTACAAAACATTATTTATTGACAAAAAATATACCGAGAGAAACCCAGTTGTGTTGGCTTGTACAGAGTTATCTATTTTTAATCCTATAAATAACAACGACCTTTTGGATATGGCACAGGCCCAAATAGTTGAAGTCGTAAAAACAGTTTACAGAGCCATTAAATAATAAAAACATGAAAATGGGGATAACATCAGAAAGCGAAAAAATAAGCGATTCAATGGTACAACATTTAATTCAAGAAACTGGAAATGAAAACTATAGCCTAACTATTCAAGGTGAAAGCAGTGTATTAGCTAATATAGAGCCTGTATTAAGATACTATTGATATATACTAACTAAGCTAGTTTTTATTTTAAATGTTAATAGATTATATAGAAAACTAATTTTTAAAACAATAGGACAATAGAAATTGGTTTAAATATAAAAACGGGAAGTTTGAGCTTCCCGTTTTCTATGAAGACATTATTATTAAAAAATTAAGATAGAGTTCCTAGTGTTTTTTTTATGATATTAGTCTACAGAGACTGCTTCAGGAGGAGTTAACAGATTGAAAAACTGATCTAGTTTTGGAAGAATAATAATCTCAGTTCTACGATTGGATGCTCTTCCTTCTGACGTTTCATTTGTCGCTTTAGGTACATATTCTGAACGTCCGCCAGCTGTCATTCGTCCTGGTTGCACATTAAATTTAGTTTGCATCAATCGTACAATAGCCGTTGCTCTCTTCGTGCTTAAATCCCAATTATCTTCAATACAATTTGTTTGAATGGGAACATTATCTGTATGTCCTTCAATAAGTATATCCAATTCTTTATGATCATTAACAATCTTTGCTATTTTCCCTATTACCGCTTGCGCTGATTCATTAATACTATAACTTCCAGATCTAAAAAGCATTCGGTCTGATAAGGAAACATATACAACTCCTTTCTTTACCTCAATGCTTATATCTTCATCATCAAAATCATCTAAGGAACGTTTCAAATTCATCACCAATGCCAGGTTGAGAGAATCTTTTCGTTGCATAGAGCCTGTTAGATCTTTAATATACGTGTTTTGCTCGTTTAAAGCCTCTAAAGATTTCTTAATACTCTCCGCTCCATACTTGCTTACAACAGAAAGATCAGAAAGTCTATCTAACAGGTTGGTGTTTGTGCTTTTAAAATAATCACCTTGTTTTTCAAGTGCCTTCGATTTATTTTTCTCGTTTGCTAAGTTATTTTCTAACACAAGCAGATCGTTGGAAGTGGTTCTTAGTTCGGCGGAAGTAGTTTTAAGTTCGCCTTCGCAAAGTTCTGCTCTGTTTTGAAGGGCTGCGTATTTTTTTTGACTTACGCAGGATGTCAATAGTGCAAATATTAAAATACTAATAAAGGGTATGATTTTCATTTTTTTTTAGCTTTAATGGTTAATACTAGGTTATATAATAGCAAAGGAACTTTTAAACATCAATATCACCTATGACTTGAATCAGCCCTATCCTTTTTATCTTTTGATGTTTGTCATTTCGATTAGATTTATCTAATCCATCTTTAATTTTTAAGCTCATCTTTCTAAACAGAAGAATTACATTTTCTTACTTTTGATTATATTACGGTTAAGACAATAATTATTTTTACCGTATCGCTTGTCTATTCTTTATTCAATTCACTTCCAGACGTAGTCTTTGATTGCCATGTTTCTTTTAAAAAAATCATGTTTACGATAATAATTACAATAATTGTAATAAGAATGGGCAACATAGCATGCTGAAAGTTTGTTATGGTATTTGTTCCTTCAACGAGTATTTTACCAGGAATGTCTATAAAAAACCCACCAAAAAGAAACATAGTTCCATTCGTAATTGCAGAGGAAGTTCCTATATCATCTGGGGATACCATTTCACCTGACATGGTAAAACTAATCATATGTCCTCCATTGAAAAAACCAAGTAAAAACATAATAATTCCGGCTAAAACAGGACTCAAAGGCAGATATAATAAACCAATAAATAAGAGAGTAAAACCAATAGCCAAACCAATTATAGCTTTTTTACGGCTATGAATCTTATTTGAAAACTTGTCTGCTAAAGCTGCTCCTACGGCTAGTCCAAGCCATATTAAAAGCGTAAGTTTATTCGCTGTAGTTTCGTCAATGCCATTTGCTTGGATAATTTTAGTACCCCAAACAACAGATAAACAAAGTAATGAGCCAAATAAAGCAGCACCTATTAAAGCAGAAAGCCATATCTGAGGATTTTTTGCTACCGTAAAAATCTTTAAAACTACAGATTTAAAGAAATTTTCATTGTTATTTGATTTTTTAACAGGTTCCCTATTTTTGATAAAAATAAAAGCAACAATTACCAATACTATTCCAAAAACGCCAATTACATTTATAATTGTTCTCCAATCAAAAGATTTCATTGCCCAACTAAGTGCATCACCACCTACAAGTGAACCTAAGGAAGAAATAGTTTGTACCAATCCAAACATAAAACCGAATTTAGCCAAGCCAAACCATTTTCCTCCTACAAAACCTGCGCCTACAAATCCAAAGGAAGCACCAATTGCCAACACTATTTGCGATAGAATTACCATAGTAAAATTTTCTGCATTTGCTAAAAGAAAAGCACCTGCAGTTACCGTTAAAATTGCAATGGGTAAAACTTTATGAACTCCTAATTTATCTAAAATTGAACCTGAGAAAAGTTGTGCTAAGGCAAATACCCAGGTATAAACAGCAGCAATTAGCCCAATTTGTTGAATTGTTAATCCAATGTCTTGTTTAAGGTCGTGATTAATGATTTGATAACCTGTTTGAAGGTTAAATAAAAATACTACAAATAAGGTAGCTAACCCCCAAACGACCCACGCTCTAGTTCCTCCTTGAGGATATGTTTTTGAATTTTCCATACTAATCTAATTTATAATAGTTGTTTTTATTGTCATATACTTTTTCTCCATTCACGTAAGTAGCGCGAACGGACCTATCATCGGCCAAAATCATTTGCAGGAATAACTTTTCTTCTAAATCTTTTGCAAGCTTTATCCTGTAATCTAATATTTCTGTTGAAGATAAATCCCAGATAGTAACATCTGCCTCCATCCCTTTTTCTAAGCTACCTATTTTATCTTCTAAACTAAGAGATTCGGCTCCACCACGTGTTGCTAGATAATAACCTTTAATTGCTGTTATAGAACTATCTTTCATTTCAGCAACCTTATAAACCTCGTTTAATGTTTGAAGTTGACAAAAACTTGTTCCCGCACCTAGATCGGTCCCCAATCCTACATAGACAGGATGTTTTCCTGTTTTTGCTTTATTTAAATCAAACAAACCGGAACCTAAAAAAAGATTGGATGTAGGACAATGAGCAATTGAAGCCTTTTTTTGACTCATCGTTTTAAAGTCTTCATCTTCAAAATGAACGCAATGTCCAAACACACTTCGTTTTCCAACTAAACCATAATGATCATAAACGTCTAAATAAGATTTTCTTTCCGGGAACAGTTCTTTGACCCATGCGATTTCACCCTCTGTTTCGCATAAGTGTGTTTGCATAAAGACATCAGGATATTCATTGTAAAGTTTTCCCGCCATTTCAAGTTGTTCCCTTGTTGATGTCGGGGCAAATCTTGGTGTAACCACATATAGTTGTCTTCCTTTATTATGCCATTTTTCAACAAGCGCTTTACTATCTTTATACCCTGTCTCCGGTGTGTCCAATAATTCATCTGGAGCATTTCTATCCATCATGACTTTTCCGCACAACATTCGAGTTCCTAATTTTTCACTTTCTTCAAAAAAAGCATCAACCGATTCCTTGTATACGGTACCATAAACCATAGAGGTTGTAGTTCCTGCTTTTATAGTTTGCTTAAGGAACATTTTAGCTACCTGACTAGCGAACTCTTTGTCTGAAAATTTCGCTTCCGTAGGATAGGTGTAATTTTCCAACCAATCTAGCAAATGTTTCCCATAAGCTCCAATCATAGGAGTTTGTGGGTAGTGAACATGAGTATCAATAAAACCCGCAGTCATTAGACGACCTGAGTAATCATGAACTATACTATCATCGGTTATTTCATTTTTTAGAGAATCATAAGATCCTGTTTTCGTTATTATGCCATTATCTATAAAAATCAAGGCATCTTTAAAAAAAGTGTAAGAATCTTTATCGCCAACAACGAATGGATCGGCATGAAATGACAGGCTTGCGCCCCGTAAAACTGTTTTTTTAGTCATTATTTTTTATTTAAATGTTACTGCTAAACCAAGAGCAACTCTATATTCTTCGTATTCAAAGTCATAGCCAGGACTAGTGAATACAAGAAAATATGGTTTTATGTTATACCCTAGATGTAATCCGTTTGCCACGTATCGTTCACCTCGGAATCCTATTTCATATTTTTTAATTTTTGTGATTAATTCATAAAAGTAGTAGTAGCTCGTCTCTGGACCCCATTTAAATATTCCCATACCAGTATAGTTTTCAGAGAAGTAATCAGAAGAAAACCCAAGTCGTAGTGGGTTTACACTGTTATTAGCTAGACCTATTGCAGGTGTCAAGCGTAAATTGGGAGTTACTTGCATTCCAATACCAATTACTGCATCCGCAGCACCTTGATCTACAATAATGCTACTCAATTCTAAAGATAAAAAATCTGTAAATCGAGTAGAAGTCGTAATCAATAGTTCACTTTCAACATAATCAGCACCACTGTTTTTAGGAAAGCCTATTGCCGATGTTTCTTGTATAAAAATACTTGTTGTATGCTGGGCATATAGCCCCGTGTGCACCACGCTTATTACTAACAAGGAAAATAATGCTTGTTTCATGATATTAATTTTATTTATTAAACGTCTTAATTATTTGGCAAAGTAATGCCGATATTATTGCTGGTAAGATGTCCCAGGTTATCTTAATGAATTGGATAGTATTACAGCTGTACTATGAAATTTTGTGCATATCTCTTATACTAAATAGCCTTGTTGAAATATTCGTCCCTATCGCCATTAGGGCTTCTTTTGTTGAAAATGACCATCTAAACTCCTTGGAGTTTAAGCCCCATCTGCATTGAAGAGCAGCCCTATATTTCGATCAAAAAAGGTTACATCACTTCAATAATTAATATATTGCTATTGTATTACCTCGGAAGCGCTTTCATTGGATTAATAAGTTACTATGAATTACATAATTATTTTTGTAAACGATAACACTGCCTTAAGAGGTTAAACACTATTAGATGTGGTCTCTAATTCGTATTCGATAACCAAACCCCTTTAGTAATTAGTGCTTAAAACCTTTTGCCCACTCCTTAAGTTTATCTAAAGACTCATTAAAAAAAGAGTCGTGATGATCTTCATC
>JAGPUY010000297.1 GCA_018067265.1 Oceanihabitans sp.
GAAATATTTGAAGAGATATATTTAATATTACAAAAAATTAAATTTTATAAATTACATTTAGGAAATAGAAAAATTGATATAAAAAACACAACAATTAGATTATTTAAATACATCAAAAAACATATATTTACTTCTAGAATATGTTATTTTTTTTAATAGCATAATAGGAACCGACTTTTATCTTAATTAAATTAGCATTAATTTAAAAAGTTATGTAGGTTTGAATAGATTTAATAATTTTTAATTTAAAATATACTATGCCAATTTCAGCTAACAATCCAGATAGAATCTCCTGGTTGCATGTAGATAAAAACTCAGATTTCCCTGTTCAAAATATACCTTTTGGTGTTTTTCTTACCAGAGATGACATCATTACTATTGGAACAAGAATTGGAGATACAGCAATAGACTTAGGTGCTTTACATCAATTAGGTTACTTTGAAGGTATTCCTTTAACAGATGATATTTTTCTTCAAGATACTTTAAATGATTTTATTGCAGACGGAAGGAAAACCTGGAGAGCGGTTAGAAACAGAATTGCAGAAATTTTTGATGCAGATAATGACGCACTTAAAAACAATGTAAAACATAAAGAAATTGTATTATTTCGTTTAGACGAAATTGAAATGCAATTACCGGTACAAATTGGGGATTATACCGATTTTTACTCTAGTATCGAACATGCAACCAATGTGGGGACTATGTTTAGAGATCCAAATAATGCTTTATTGCCAAATTGGTTACACATTCCTGTTGGTTATCACGGTAGAAGTTCTTCTATCATTCCTTCTGGAATTCCTATACATAGACCACAAGGACAAACATTACCAGCGGGAGCTACAGAACCTGTTTTTGGACCAAGTAAGTTGATCGATTTTGAATTAGAAATGGCTTTCATTACTACAGATGCTAATGATTTAGGAGAACCAATTCCTATTGAAGAAGCGGAAGAATATATTTTCGGACTTGTTTTATTAAATGATTGGTCGGCAAGAGATATTCAGAAATGGGAATATGTACCACTAGGTCCGTTTTTAGCAAAAAGTTTTGCTTCTTCTATTTCGCCTTGGATTGTAACTTTAGATGCTTTAGAGCCGTATAGAGTGGAAAGTCCGAAACCATTAAAAAAACAATTAGACTATTTACAATATAAAGGAAAGAAGAGTTTTGACATTCATTTAGAAGTTGCTATACAACCGCAAAAAGCGAAAGAAACTGTGGTAAGCAATTCTAACTTTAAATACCTGTATTGGAATATGGCGCAACAACTTACACATCATACTGTAAATGGTTGTCCTGTAAATTCTGGTGATATGATGGGAAGTGGAACTATTTCTGGTCCAACTCCAGATAGTTATGGTTCTATGCTAGAAATTACTTGGAGAGGTGAAAAACCGATTACCATGAAAGATGGTTCTCAGCGTAAGTTTATAAATGATAACGATACAGTAATCATGAGAGGTTATTGCGATAAAGATGGAACTAGAATTGGTTTTGGAGAAGTAAGCAATAAATTACTTCCTGTATTTAACCCAAAGAAAGTAAAATAACAAAGTATTCAAAATAAAAAAAAGCGACCAATTGGTCGCTTTTTTTAGATGTACTAATACCTGTATTATTTAGTCCATTCTGCAATAGACTCTTGATTCATTTTAACATAATCTGCATTTCCATTTTTTTCTGCTAATTCTAAAGAAGCTTTAGCAGCTTTAATAGCCCCTTTTTTATCTCCTGCTTTTGCATAGATTAAAGCTTGTCTTCTTAATTGCCAAAATTTAGGATCTTCTTTAGACATATCGATAGCTTTATCAATCCAAACTTTAGCTTTAGTGATATCTTTTCCTTCTTCTAAATAATACGCTGCAGCAGCATAATAATCTCCTGCTCCTGGTCCTGCCATTATTTTATCGATGCTTTTAGATACCGCTGCATCTGTTGGTACTGTAAAAGGTACACCAACATATGTTTTTTCCCAAAGAAACTCTAAAGTTCCGCCATTATTAGATAAGTTATTAATATCCATAGTAAAAGATTCTACATTAAAAGGAATTTCATGAACATCTGCACTTACTCTTGCTGCAACTTTAGTTTCGTCTAATTCTGCTGGCGCTCCTCCTCCTGCATACTCTGTGTAAAAAATAACCTCCCAAGAAGTTGCTTGTGGTATTGTAAATATAGCATATGTACCAGCTTTAAGCTCTTTTCCTCCTACAGTAATAGGGTTATTAAAAGTTATTTTAGTTCTTGAGTTAGCTCCTGTTCTCCATACTTTTCCGTAAGGTACAAGGTCTCCAAAAACAGTTCTTCCTTTTACTCCCGGACGTGAATATTCAAAAGTAAAATCGGTTAAACCAACTTTTTGCGCTACCTTACTAGTTGGACTTGGTTGTGGTGTTTCAATTTGTGCATTTGCCGTAAACGAGAAAGCAAATACTAAAGAAAGTAATACTAGTTTTTTCATTGTTTTAAGTTTTAATGGTTGATAATTGTAATAGCCCATAAAATTACGCATTACTAAGACTATAATTGTTAACAAAAGCTTAAATTAAAGGGATGTTTTCTCCATAAAAGTCAATCGATTTAGGCTGTAAAAAACGCTAATCTCTATTAGTTTTTACATGTTTTTTTGAATCCCATAAGCTTTACTTATAACGCTATAATTATTTTGTCTACTTTTTAGATAAATAAGTTGGACAATTTTGTATATTTGTTTATAATTATAACAAATTATGCCTATAAACAAAGTAATTAAGCATATACCAGCTAATGAAAACGATAGATAAAATACCAATTACAAAAATACAACGCGCATCTAAACTGGTTAGTACAGGTGCCAAAGTTGGTGTAAACTACATGAAATATTATGGCGATAAAATGGTTCATTCTAAAGAGGAAGCCAAAGAACGTCTTAATAAAAATAATGCAGAAGATATTTACAACAGTTTGAAACAGCTTAAAGGTAGTGCATTAAAAGTTGCACAAATGTTAAGCATGGAAAAAAGCATACTTCCGCAGGCTTATGTTGAAAAATTCTCTTTATCACAATTTTCAGTTCCTCCATTATCTCCGGCACTTGTAATTAAAACATTTAAAAAATATTTTGGAAAATCTCCCAATGAACTATTTGATACTTTTAATGTAACGTCTGTAAATGCTGCTAGTATTGGCCAAGTCCATATAGCGGAAAGTAACGGGAAAAAACTTGCTGTGAAAATCCAATATCCAGGAGTTGCAGAAAGTATCTCATCTGATTTGGCTATGGTGAAACCTATAGCAATGAAATTGTTTAATATAAAAGGAAAAGATTCGGATAAATACTTTAGGGAAGTAGAAACCAAATTAATTGAAGAGACTAATTATATTTTAGAACTAGAACAAAGTAAAGAAGTTTCAAAAGCCTGTGCACATATTCCTAATCTTAAATTTCCAGAGTATTATGAAGAATTATCTTCGAATAGAATAATTACTATGGATTATATGGATGGTATACATCTATCCGAATTTACAGCAATAAATCAAAATGAAGACACAGCAAATAAAGTAGGACAAGCACTTTGGGATTTTTATATGTACCAAATTCACGTACTCAAAAAAGTACATGCTGATCCGCATCCAGGAAATTTTTTAGTTTCCGACGAAGGAAACCTAATTGCATTAGATTTTGGTTGTATGAAAAACATTCCAGATACTTTTTACAAACCATACTTTGAATTAGCAAAGAAAGAAAATATTGAAAATGAAGCGGTATTTCTTTCCAAATTATACGAATTAGAAATTTTAAAAGACGAAGATACCGATGAAGAAGTAGCTTTTTTCACCGAGATGTTTCATAAAATGCTAAGCCTTTTCGCTAGACCATTACAGGATCAAACTTTTGATTTTTCAGATCCATACTTCTTTGAAGAAATAGCAGCACTTGGAGCGCATTATTCTAAAAGCACACAGTTAAGAAAAATGAATGGAAACAGAGGTTCTAAACATTTCATTTATATAAACAGAACCTTTTTCGGACTCTATAATCTGATGTTCGACTTAAAAGCAAAACACATAAAAATTAATAATTTTCACACCATATAAAATGAACATTCTTGTAACAGGTGCAACAGGCTACATAGGCAAACGCTTGATTCCTTTATTGGTAAATGAAGGGCATCATGTTATTTGTGCCGTTAGGGATAAATTGCGTGCAGATAAAAGCTACCTGCAAGAAGAGCATATTGATGTTATAGAAGTCGATTTTTTAAAACCAGAAACATTAAAAAATATACCACAACAAATTGATGCGGCATATTACCTGATTCATTCGATGTCTAACACCTCCAACGATTTTGAAAAACTAGAGGAAGAATGCGCATCTAATTTTAAATGTTATATAGAAAAAACAGAAGCACAACAAGTTATTTACTTAAGTGGTATTATTAATGATAAAAACTTATCTAAGCATCTTAAATCGCGTAAAAACGTCGAACATACCTTACAATCCAACAGCTATGCATTAACGGTATTTAAAGCTGGAATCATTGTAGGTTCGGGTAGCTCATCCTTTGAAATCATTAGAGATTTGGTAGAAAAGCTTCCTTTTATGATTGCACCTAAATGGTTACATACTAAAACACAACCTTTAGCGGTTCGTGATGTACTTTCCTTTTTATTTAAAAGTTTAGGCAAAAAAGAAACCTTCAACAAATCCTTTGATATTTTTGGACCAGAAGTTTTAACCTATAAGCAAATGCTTTTACAATTCGCAGAAGTAAGACAACTTAAAAGATACATTTTAACGGTTCCTGTAATGACGGCAAAATTGTCTTCCTATTGGCTGTATTTTGTAACATCCACTTCCTATAAACTAGCTTCCAATTTAGTAGATAGTATGGGCGTTGAAATTATTGGAAAACCAAGTGAAATCAATACGATATTAGATGTACAACCTTTAAGTTATAAGGATGCTGTTGCTTTGGCTTTTGAAAAAATAGAACAGAATAGCATTATATCTAGTTGGAAGGATTCTTTTATTAGCAGCGGAAGGTTAAAAAATAGCTTTCATAAATATATTAACGTTCCCAAATATGGTTGCTTTCAAGATTATAAAGAACGTAAAGTAAATGACAATCAAAAAACAATAGACAAAATATGGGCTATTGGCGGACAAACAGGTTGGTATTATGGTAATTTTCTTTGGAAATTAAGAGGCTATTTAGACAAACTCTTTGGAGGAATTGGCTTACGACGCGGTAGAACCAGTCCTACAAATTTAGAGCCAGGAGATGCTTTAGATTTCTGGAGAGTGATCTATGCAGATAAAGAAAAACAAAAGCTCCTACTCTATGCCGAAATGAAACTTCCAGGAGAAGCTTGGTTGGAATTTAAAATAGAAAATAGTATACTAAAACAAACTGCTACTTTTAGACCTAGAGGAATACTTGGTCGTCTATATTGGTATAGCGTTTTACCCTTTCATGGTTTTATTTTTAATGGTATGATAAAAAAACTTAGCACCTAAATGAAATTAAATAGAGAAAAAACAGACAAAGTTATTGAAATGGCTTGACTTTTGCGGTTATACCATTTTTCAGCGTATACCAAAAGACCAAAACCGCATTAATTTAATACGAAGAAAAAAGAAACCCAATAGCGCGAAACGCCCTATACAAAACACATAACACGGTTTCTAAACAACAACGTTGCTTTGCTTTAAAATAGTTTTAAAGACAGCACATAAAAAAGATTATAATGAAAATAGAAACATTAAAAGAGAATACCACTAAAAAAAGCAGACTAAATGGCTTTAGTCATGACGATATTGGTGACGACCATTTATATACAGGCTTGCAAACACCAATGAAAGCAGATGCTTTTAAATTAACGGATACCGAAAAAAAAGAACGCATAGCCTCCCTTTTTGAAGAGATTATGGATGTTATAGGATTAGACCTAACAGACGATTCTTTAAAAGGAACTCCTAATCGAGTTGCTAAAATGTATATAGATGAAATATTTTCAGGATTAAATCCAAAAAACAAACCCAAAATAGCATTATTTGATAATAAATATCAATACAATCAAATGCTTGTCGAAAAAAACATTACCTTTTACTCTAATTGCGAACATCATTTTGTACCAATTATCGGAAAAGTGCACGTTTCATACATTTCTTCGGGAAAAGTTATAGGATTATCTAAAATAAACAGAATAGTTCAGTATTTTGCAAAAAGACCGCAAGTACAAGAACGATTAACAAACCAAATAGCAGAAGAATTAAAAACAATTTTAAAAACCGAGGATGTAGCTGTTATCATAGACGCTAAACATTTATGCGTTTCCTCTAGAGGAATTAAAGATGATACATCTGCTACGGTTACCACGTATTATGGAGGAAAATTTAATACTCCAAATAAAGTTGCCGAATTACAAAACTATTTAAAAAACTAAGTCATGGATATAATAGACAAAGCATTAGAATTTGAAAAACAAAAATTAAACTCTTTATCGACAAGCGATAGAGTTATTATTGTTAGAGAAGCAAAAGCCCTAATTTTAGGTTTAAACGAAATCTATAAAGAGAAAAAAGATACAGAAATCATGGATATCATGAAAAGACTTACTGCTATCAAAGTAAAAGTAGAAAAAAGGTTAAAAGGAAGACCTTTAACTGCTTAACATGAAAACGTTTATAGTAATTGGAGGTAGCAAAGGTATTGGTAAGGCTATTATTGAAACTTTAATGGTAGATAATACAATTATTAATATTAGTAGAACTGCTCCTAGCTTTCATACCGATAATGTAACACATTATGGTTGTGATGTTTTGGTGGATGATTTACCGGAAATAGAAAAAGCCGATGGCTTGGTATATTGTCCTGGTAGCATAAACCTGAAACCAATTTCTCGATTAAAAATAGAAGATTTCAAACAAGATTTTGAAATAAATGTCATTGGAGCGGTTAAAGCTATTCAAAAGTATTTACCTACTTTAAAGAATAGCAAACACCCTTCCATATTATTATTTAGTACCGTAGCATCCAAATTAGGAATGCCATATCACGCAAGTATTGCAACGGCAAAATCTGGTGTAGAAGGTTTAGTAAAATCACTTGGCGCAGAATTAGCTCCAAGTATTCGAATTAATGCCATTGCTCCTACCGTTACAGATACAGCATTAGCTTCTAAGCTATTGCGTAATGATAAAATGATAGAAAATATAACAGAACGGCATCCATTAAAAAAATATTTAAAACCAAAAGAGGTTGCAGATATGGCTGCTTTTTTATTGTCTGAAAAAGCTTCTTCCATGTCCGGACAAATATTTGAAATGGATTGTGGCATTGTCTCCTTCAAGATATAACAAACGAAACACACAATAATTTCTGGAATTATGCTAAATTTTCTTAACAAAACGAAAGGGCAAAATCCACCATCTACTTCTATTTATGATATAGAAATAAATGGTTTAGATGGCAATGCTATTCATTTATCCAATTATAAAGACAAAATGTTACTGATAGTTAATGTTGCTTCCGAATGCGGTTTTACAGGCCAATATGAAGATCTTCAAAAACTATACGATACGTATCCTGATAATTTAATGGTTATTGGTGTCCCTTGCAATCAATTTGGGAATCAAGAACCTGGAACGACTAGTGAAATTCAAAGTTTTTGTCAGAAAAATTATGGGGTTACTTTTTTAATGACCGAGAAAATGGAAGTTAAAGGAAGTAACCAACACCCACTTTACCAATGGTTAACGCGAAAAGAATTAAATGGAAAGTCGGATTCCACTGTAAAATGGAATTTTCAGAAATACCTAATTCATAAAGAAGGGCAACTAGTAGATTATTACTTTTCAATAACAAATCCGAGGAGCTCTAAAATCACAAAACATTTAAACTAGAAAGTCATGTTCGGATTATTCAAAAAGAAATCACCAATAGAAAAGCTTCAAGACAAGTACAATAAATTAATGAAAGAATGGCATCAGCTTTCTAATATAAATAGATCGCAAAGCGACAAAAAATACGCAGAAGCAAATGCTGTTTTAGAAGAAATAGATATTCTTAAAAAAGGTTAATATGCAATTTATCAAAGTATTCATACCGTTCTTAATCTTAAATTTCGGAGCTCTTGGTATTGGACGCTGGCTCATGAATAATGGACCGCAAAGCGAATGGTATACGAATCTTAACCAAGCGCCTTGGACACCTCCAGGTTGGGTTTTTGGTGCAGCTTGGACCATCATTATGATATGTTTTTCTATTTACATGACGCAGTTATACCTGAAAATCCCCTCAAAAGAAATCATAACTCTCTTTAGCATCCAATTTATTCTTAATGTTATGTGGAACTATGTTTTTTTTAACCAACATCAAATTGCATTAGGGTTACTAGTAATTGTATTACTAACCATTCTTGTATGCTATTTCTTTTTTAAATTTAATAGCGTATCAACCAGATATCTCGTGCTACCTTATATGATTTGGTTATGCATTGCTACATCTCTTAATGCCTACATTTTTATACATAATTAATGAAAATTTACACCTTACATAAAAAGCAGAAACTTCCAATTTCTGTAGATACTGCTTGGGCATTTCTTTCCGATCCAAAAAACTTAAAAGTTATAACTCCCGATTATATGAGTTTTAATATTCTTTCTGGAGCAGACAGACCAATGTACGCAGGACAAATCATTCAATATATAGTTACACCTATTTTGGGGATTAAAACCAAATGGGTGACAGAAATCACACACATAGTCGATAAACATTATTTTGTAGACGAACAACGTTTTGGTCCGTACGCACTTTGGCATCATAAGCATTTTATAAAAGAAATTGAAGGCGGCGTTGAAATGGAAGACATTATAGACTACAAAGTACCTTTCGGATTTATTGGTCGATTAGTTCAACCTTTTTTAGTACAACCAAAACTGAATGCGATTTTTGAATACCGGAAAGAAAAATTAGAAACCCTTTTTGGCACGTACAAATAATGAAAGAATCTATAAATATATTTTGGTTTAGACGGGATTTAAGATTAGAAGATAATGCAGGATTATTTCAGGCGCTACAAGCAGGAAAACCGGTACTTCTTCTTTTTATTTTTGATACAGAAATACTAGAACAACTGCCAAAAGAAGATGCTCGAGTAACTTTTATTCACCATACCTTACAAAGTATAAACAAAAACTTACAAAGCAACTACAATAGTAGTATTGCTATGTATCATGCAAAACCTATAGATGTTTATAAAAGCCTAGCTGAAACGTATGCTGTAGATACGGTGTTTACCAATCGAGATTATGAACCATATGCTAAAGATCGAGATACAGAAATTGCAACTTTTTTAGAAACCAAAAATATAGCATTCAAAACCTATAAAGACCATGTTATTTTTGAAAAGGACGAGATTGTAAAAAAAGATGGCAAACCATATTTAGTATATACACCATACATGAAAGTATGGAAAGCGACTTTTAGAAATAAGAGTTTAGAAACCTACGGCTCTAAAAGTTTACTAAATAATGCATTCCAAGAAAAAAATCTACCTAATTTGGGTTTAAAAGATATTGGTTTTACCCAATCTAGCCAAGAAATAATACCATATCAAGTTACCTCTAATTTGATACAGAATTACGAAGCTACTCGAAATTTCCCTGCGCAAGATAGTACTTCAAAATTAGGACCGCACTTACGATTTGGGACGGTCAGCATTCGGGAAATGGTACAAAAAGCAATATCAGAATCTAACGAAATATTTTGGCAAGAATTAATTTGGAGAGAATTTTTTATTCAAATTCTTTGGCATTTTCCGCAAACGCTTACTTCTAGTTTTAAACCGAAATACGACCGGATTGTATGGCGAAATAACGAAGCCGAATTTAAACTTTGGTGTCAAGGAAAAACGGGATATCCTTTGGTAGATGCAGGAATGCGACAATTAAACGAAACCGGGTTTATGCACAATCGTGTGCGTATGCTTGTTGGTAGTTTTCTCTGTAAACATTTACTAATCGATTGGCGTTTAGGAGAAGCCTATTTTGCCGAAAAATTACACGATTATGAAATGGCTAGTAATGTTGGTAACTGGCAATGGGTTGCTGGTTGTGGTGTGGATGCTGCTCCTTATTTTCGCATATTTAATCCAACGACACAGATAGAAAAATTTGATAAAAAACTAGAATACATCAACAAATGGGTTCCAGATTTCCAGGAACTTACCTACCCAAGACCAATGGTAGATCATAAAGAAGCTAGAGAACGTTGCTTAAAAACGTATAAAGAAGCTTTAAACGTTTCCTAACTTAACAGTAACATGTTTTATTACAAGATTCCGTATCTTTATAAAAACAACGTAAAACTAAAAAAAAAAATGAACACGAAAGAAGTTGCCAATACTTGGTGGAAGATGTGCAAAGAAGATAAACACCTAGAATGTGTTAATGAACTGTATGCCGAAAATGTGGTATGTAGAGAAATGCCTGGAATGCCTGGAGAAATAACTACAGGGAAACAAAACATTTGGAACAAGAGTAAAGAATGGTTAGAAAGTGTAGAAGATTTTCATGCTAGCGAAATTAGCGAACCTGTTATTGCTGGTAACTTTTTTACTGCTAAAATGACTTTCGATTGTACTTTTAAAGAAAGAGGAAGACAACAAATGGAAGAAGTTTGTGTGTACGAAGTGAAAGACGGTAAAATTGCTAGTGAGCAATATTTTTACAACATCGATTAATAAGAATTAAGGATATAAAAAAAGCTTCGAAATCAATTCGAAGCTTTTTTGTTTTGTATAATTTACGGAATTAATTTCCTTCTACTCGTTCGATCTTTGCACCAATAGCACGAAGACGTTCGTCTATATTTTCGTAACCTCTATCAATTTGCTCAATATTATGAATAGTAGACGTTCCTTTTGCAGATAATGCCGCAATTAATAAAGAAACTCCCGCTCTAATATCTGGCGAAGTCATTGTGGTAGCTTTTAAAGTGGAATTAAAATCATGACCAATAACGGTTGCTCTATGTGGATCACAAAGAATAATTTTCGCTCCCATATCGATCAATTTATCGACAAAGAATAAACGAGATTCAAACATTTTTTGGTGTACTAAAGCACTTCCTCTTGCTTGTGTAAGTATGGTTAAAACAATACTCAATAAATCTGGCGTAAATCCTGGCCAAGGCGCATCGGCAATGGTTAAGATAGAACCATCGATATAGCTTTGTATTTCATAACCATCTTTATGTGCGGGAATATAAATATCATCGCCGCGTCTCTCGACAGTAATCCCTAGTTTTCTAAAAACATCGGGGATTTGACCTAAATCATCCCAACTTACATTGGTAATAGTCAGTTCACTTTTTGTCATAGCAGCTAGACCAATCCAACTACCAATTTCAATCATATCTGGAAGCATTTTGTGTGCTGTTCCACCTAACGCATCTACACCTTCAATAGTTAACATATTAGAACCAACACCAGAAATTTTTGCTCCCATTCGGTTAAGCATTTTACAAAGCTGTTGTAAATAAGGCTCACAAGCTGCATTATAAATAGTTGTTGTTCCTTCTGCTAAAACGGCAGCCATAACTATGTTTGCAGTACCTGTTACCGATGCTTCATCTAGTAACATATATGCACCTTTTAGCCTGTCTGCTTCTACGCCGTAAAAATAATCTTCTTTATTATAACGAAATTTAGCACCAAGTTTAATAAAACCTTCAAAGTGTGTATCTAGTCTTCGTCTACCTATTTTGTCTCCTCCTGGTTTCGGGATATACCCTTTTCCAAAACGAGCTAAAAGTGGTCCAACGATCATAATAGAACCTCTTAATCCACGACCATCAATCTTAAATTGTTCAGACTCTAAGTAACTTAAATTTACTTCATCTGCTTGAAAAGTATAAGAACCTTTTCCTAGTTTATTAACTTTTACACCTAACTTTTTTAATAATTCTATAAGCTTATTAACATCTACAATATCTGGAATGTTATTTATAGTTACTAACTCTGGAGTTAGTAATACAGCACATAAAATTTGTAAGGCTTCGTTTTTTGCTCCTTGAGGTTGAATTTTACCTTTTAATTGGTGACCTCCTTCAATTTTAAATGTTCCCATGCAATACTAGTAGCGTTTTCTGCTTCGACTTTGATTTGTGTTACTGTTACTTTTTTTATAATGCGTTTTCTTAGTAGTCGTATTGGTATTGGTATACTTCTTTTTACTTCGCATTAAACTTGTAGAATCCGACAAATCTTCTTCCGATTCTTTTAAGTTAATTTTCCCATCAGATAATTCAAATAAATGATTAAAAATAATATAATCTTCTACGGTATCTTTATTCCAATTTAAAAAACACTTTTTCATATGATTAGCAATAGTATAGACTAAAGCTTCTTTCATTTCTCCTTCTTCCCAAGTATTTGCAACATCGATCATGGTTTTTATATTATTACCATAAAATCTATATTTCGGAAAATTTTGAGGATATTCTAAAGTCTCCGGTCTTGCGTATAATTCTTCACGTGAAGGTTGTGGGTACGGAGAATCTACATCAATATCAAAATCAGCCATAATAAAAAGCTGATCCCAAAGTTTATGTTGAAAATCTGGTACATCCCGTAAATGTGGTTGCATATTCCCCATTACAGATATAATGGCTTTTACTAACTGATTACGTTCTTCTTTGGTTTCACGTGTTTTAGCATGTGCAATCATTTTCTGCATATGTCTTCCATACTCAGGAATAATTAAATGTTCACGCTCGGTATTGTATTCTAAAATATCTATCAAAATTTAAGTGTAGAGTTATATTATTTGCACGTAGTTATTATGCTTGTGCAAAGTACAAAAAATATTTAAAGGCTAATAACTCCTTCTACATTTTCTGCAACTTCTTCGTATTTTGTAATTACTGCTTCTGGATTCTCCATAACTACATGAATAGAAATACTGGTATATTTTCCGTTTTTAGATTCCATAGTATGAATAACGGCACCAATATTGTCAAATAAAGCTTCAATTTCTGCTATTTTATGCAAGTCCGATTCTACTATAAATTTATATAAGTATTTGGATGGCCATGTTGCAGTATCATACAATTGCGCCTTTAATTTTTTATAAAATTCTTCTGGGTTTTGTTTTTCGCTCATGATTAAAAAATATCTGGTAAAGATACGGTTTCCTTTACATTTTTTGAATGCGTTTAACATTTTTTGGGTAAATCGAAAAAGGATGTTTTTGAAACATATAGGCCTTTTTGTAATGCATTCCATAGCTACAGAATGAAAAAAGACAAAGCGTACTCAAGAAACAGCATTTTGCAACCAATCGAAAAAAGTGTAAAGGAGTTCTTTTTTTAAAATTTAAATTCCGATTTTTACACCCAAAACCTTGCCAAACTTGAATACAAAAAAAATTATCATAACTGGAGGACCAGGAACGGGAAAGACTTCTATAATTAATGAGCTTGTTAAACGAGGTTATAATTGTATCGAAGAGATATCTAGACAAATCACTTTAAAAGCTCGTGAAGATGGTATAGAGCAACTCTTTTTAACAGAACCTCTTTTATTTAGTGAATTGCTTTTAAAAGGAAGAAAAAAACAATTTGAAGAAGCAAATGCTTTTAAGGAAGACTTTATTTTTTTAGATAGAGGTATTCCTG